>JABDJZ010000243.1 GCA_013003255.1 Rhodothermales bacterium | reverse complement strand
ATGTCTCCCAGCCCCGCGTGCTCTTCGCCAAACGCTGTGGGATCGTCCACCGGCTCAACGACGATGATGAGCTGGCGCGTTCCGGGTCTGTAGGCCTCAATGTGCTCAGGGATTCCGGTGCCGTTCTTGACGTGGAAGGAGCCCACGATGTGGACCACCCGATCCTCGGGATTGTCCAGCAGGTATCGCGCGATGGAATAGGCCATCGTGGCGTCCCAGAGGCTCTGGGAATAGAGGGCGTTGCCCATCCCCATTCCGTGGTTTCCGCCTGAGGCAGAGTCGGGCGCCGGCATGCCGGCCATGGCCTCCGCCATGAGGGCATCCCACTCCGCCTTGTAGGCCTCCGAGGCAAAGGCGTAGGGCAACGGAGCCAGCCACTGTTTTGCCGATTCGGGAAGCTCCGTCAGGGAGTCCGGCCCCAGGCGACTCACCCTGTTGACGTATCTGCGCGGGGCATTTGCGGCAATCACCGGACGCTCGGCGGCCCGGGCGGCCTCTACGAACGGGCGGTAGTCCGTCTCATAATTCTGCCAGGGGCGGGACTCGCTGCGGAAGTGCCGCTCCGTGATGTAACCGGCCAGATACTCGTCCACGACCGACTGAACATCGGTGGTGAACATCTCCATGGAGCCCGCCGCCGGGCGGTCCTCCATCATGAGCGCTGCCTGGAGAATGGCTACCTCCATATGGTGCGCCACTGGATCGTTGTGGTTCTCGCCGACCAGAATCACCTGGGCATCGCCGACACGCTGGACAAGGTCCTCCCATGCAAGCGGCTCGCCGGAACCCGAGTAGATCCGGTAGTCCTCAGCGGTCACGGTGTCGGGCGCGACCTCATCCTGCGCCTTGGCATCCGGGGCCAGAAACGCAACAAAGGCCAGGATCAGCAGAAGGCGAAATTGCATGGCCCTACCTGCGACGGCCACGGCCGCGGCCACGGCCTCTGTCATCCGAACGGCCGTGTTGTTCGGCCTTCTCTGTTTCCCCTTCCCGAGATTCCGGTGCGTCCGGGTTGCGGTGCAGGCGCTCGTGGTAGAGGTCGTCCACCAACATCGCCAACAGTTCCGGCTCCTCGCGGGCCAACTCTTCGACCATCGGGATGAAGCGCTCAAGCCGCTCCCGGTTCATGTTGGTCTTGTCCCGGTAGATGCTTTCCAGGGTTACGGTCATGCGTTCGCTCACGCGAGCAGCAACGTCTTCGTCAGTGGGCACTTCTCCTCGTTCCAAGTCAATCCCGTATTTGTGTGTGGTGCGCTTCAGGTTGGTCTCGGTCTCGATCGTGGCAAGCACGATTGCAGTCCCGGTCTTCCCGGCGCGCGCAGTCCTTCCCGCACGGTGGATGTAATACTCCTGGTCCTGCGGCACGTCATACATAAAGACGTGGCTCAGGTCAGAAATGTCGATGCCTCGGGCAGCCACATCCGTAGCTACCAGGAACCGGAGGTTACCGGCGCGGATTCGCGCCATGATTTTCTCGCGGGCCTTCTGTGACAGATCCCCCGAGATGCTCGCCGCATCGTAGCCGTAATTGGTAAGGAAGGTGCCCAGATACTCCACCTCCCGCTTTGTATTCGCGAAGATGATGGCGCTCTCCGGGTTCTCCAGCTCGATGAGCCGCTGGAGTGTCCGGTCCCGCTGCATGGCATCCACGCGGTAGTACCGGTGCTGAATCTCGTCGACCGATACGCTCTTGGTGGAAAGCGAGAGGAAACCGGGGTCATCCAGGAAGTCGGTGGCCAGGCTGCGCACCCGCATGGGCATCGTGGCACTGAACATGCACGATTGCCGCTCCTTGGGCAGGTGCCGCCGAAGCTCCCGCATGTCTGGCAGGAAGCCCATCGAAAGCATCTCATCCGCCTCATCAAGGATGAACACCTTCATGTGGTCAAGGCGGAGGGTGCGTCGCTGGATATGATCCAGAATTCGACCCGGGGTGCCCACAATTACCTGTGTGCCTTTCTCCAGCGCATCGAGCTGGGGCTGGTATTTCACCCCGCCGTAGATGACCGTCGTGGTCAGGCCCCCGTCGCCGCTCATCTCTTCGAAAGCCTCCCAGATCTGGCGGGCCAGCTCACGGGTCGGACTCAGAATCAGAGCCTGCGGCTCCTTCAGTTCCGGATCCAGCTTGTCAAAGAGAGGGAGGAGGAATCCTCCGGTCTTCCCGGAGCCAGTCTTGGACTGCACGATCATGTCCTTCCCCGCCAGCAGGTAGGGAATAGCCTTGGCCTGGACAGGCATCAGTGAGGTCCAGCCGGCAGACTTGACGGCTGCCTGAAGCGCTTCCGGAAGAGAATCCACGGTGGCCGGTTCCAGGGCCACCTCCGGCTCCAGGAAAGCGGATTTGTTGCGCTCAACCTTGGCCTCCAGGCGGGCCCGGGAGGTGAGGTCGATGGTCTTGGTATATCGAGTTCCGTTGCTCAAAGCTGTATCCGTTGAGAGTCGACCGATCCCGGTCTACATGGCCAGACCGCCGTCGACATGGAGCACATGTCCCGTAATGTAGCGTGCGGCGTCCGAGGCAAGGAAGACCACGGCACCGGCAATGTCCTGCGGGGTCGCAGGGCGACCCAGAGGAACCGCACCCAGCATGGCCTCCTGTGCCGCATCTGAGAGCGCCGCCGTCATGTCCGTGGCCACGTAGCCCGGAGCCACCACGTTAACGGTAACCCCTCGCCCACCCAATTCCTTGGCCAGACTCTTGGAGAAACCAATGATTCCGGCCTTGGAAGCCGCATAGTTGGTCTGTCCGGGGTTGCCCATCACGCCGACGACCGAGCTCAGGTTGATCACGCTGCCCGCGCGCTGCTTCATCATGGGCCGGTAGGCGGCCTTGCAGAAGTTGAAGACGCTCTTCAGGTTCGTGTTGATGACCGAGTTCCAGTCATTGTCGTTCATCCTGAGCATCAGCCCGTCACGAGTGATCCCGGCGTTGTTTACCAGGATGTCGAGGCTGCCCCAGGTATCCAAGACCAGCTTGACCGCCTCGTTCGCAGCGTCCGAGTCAGCGGCGTCTCCCTGATGGGCCATCGCTTCGACACCGCGTCCTTTGAGTTCAGCGACCAGGGCGTCAGCTTCTTCGGTCGAAGAGCGATAGGTAAAGGCCACTTTGGCTCCAGCGTTCGCCAGCGCCTCTACGATTGCGCGGCCGATTCCGCGGGTGCCGCCCGTGACCAGGGCGACCTTTCCATTCAGTTCGATTTTCATCAGTTGGATCCGGTGTAGGCGGTGATTTCTTCCGTGCCCCCAAGAGGTATGGTGACGACTTTTCGTCCCAGCGTTCGCTTGACGAGGCCGCTCAGAACCTTGCCGGCCCCGACTTCCGCAAACGACTCGGCCCCGTCCTCCTGCATGGCGCGGAGAGTCTGCGACCATCGAACCGGCGCCATCAGCTGCTCCAGAAGTCGCACCCGAATCTCTTCGGGGTCCGAGGAGGCCTGAGCAGTCACGTTCAGATATACCGGGCACGCCGGCTTGTTGATGGTCACCGTGGAGAGGGCCTCCGCGAGACCGTCCCGAGCATGGCCCATCAGGGGCGAGTGGAACGCACCGCTTACCGGCAGGGGAATGGCTCGGCGCGCACCCCGTTCGGTGGCCAGTGCCATGGCCTGCTCAACCGCGGCCACCTCACCGGAAATGACCACCTGGCCCGGTGAGTTGAAATTCGCCGGCTCAACGACACCGTCGGTAATGGCGTTACAGACGGACTCAACGTCCGCATCCTCCATCCCGATTATGGCCGCCATCGTCCCCGGCGACTGTTCGCCGGCCTGCGCCATCAATCGACCACGCTCCCGGACCAGTCTCAGGCCGTCCTCAAAAGACAGCGCTCCGGCCGCACAGAGTGCGGAGTACTCGCCCAGGCTGTGCCCGGCAGCCATGTCGAAGGGCACCTGATACTTGTTCAACACGGCCATCGCGGCCATGCTGTGGGTGAACAGGGCGGGCTGCGTCTGATCGGTCTGCTTCAGCGCCTCGTCATCGAGGGCCGGGTCGCCGGACCCGAACATCACGGCTGAGAGCGAAAAGCCCAGCAGTTCATCTGCCGCATCAATGACCTCGCGCGCTTCCGCGTAGTGGGTGTAGAGGTCCTGTGCCATCCCAACGTGCTGGGAACCCTGTCCTGGAAATAGAAACGATAGCTTTCCCATCCTCAGGTATTTCTGACGTTTTTCAGTTCCGGGTGAATGTCCACTTTGGAGCCATCATAGGCCCATTTGATGTAGGCCGCACCCCACGTGAAGCCTCCTCCGAAGGCGGCCAGGACCAGCTTGTCACCCTCCTTGAGATCCGTCTCCCAGTCGGCGAGGCAGAGCGGGATCGTCGCAGCCGTCGTGTTTCCATACCGCTCGATGTTCAGCATCACCTTGTCGGTGGTGATTCCCATTCGGCGCGCTGTAGCATCTATGATCCGCAAGTTGGCCTGGTGCGGAACCAGGTACTTCACGTCATCTCCGGTGAGGCCGTTCTTCTCCATGATCTCGGCAGCTACGTCGGCCATGCCGGTGACTGCGTATTTGAAGACAGAGCGACCTTCCTGGGTAATGAAGTGCAGCCCCTGGTCCAGGGATTCGTGCGAGGGCGGAATGAGGCTGC
>JABDJZ010000231.1 GCA_013003255.1 Rhodothermales bacterium | reverse complement strand
CTCCGAAGCCGCGGGCCTGCCCGTCACCGTATAGTCCAACCGGTGGTTCATCCAGGGACCCAGATCCTGAGTGCCGGAAACCCGGACACCCAGCGTGCGACCGCGCACCTCACCCCGAAAGTCCCGGTCTGCCAGGTATCGGTCCAGAAAGAGTGAATCCGGTTCGAGGACTGTCGCGGCCTTGTTGAGTCCGTGATAGGCCCGCCCGAACAGCGACACTTGAACGTGCCCCCGTTCGAATTGGCGTGCCACTGTGGCGTCCAGACTGGCGGTGCGCACATCTCTGGCGCCGGTGGCGGTGCTTCTCTCGGCCCCTTCGCCCGGATAGTCCCATCCCCCGGCCAGCCACAACGCTTCCGGGGCCGCGACTTCCGGAGTCTCGGCCACGAAGCCTGCTCGCACCGACCACTGCCAGGGACGTGCGTCCGACCACAGGTGCACATAGAGTCCGGGGAGCAGCCGAAGATGAGGAACGCGTCCAAGGGTGAGTCGACCGGACCAGGACTGCCTGATCCCCGAGTCCAGGGTCCGGTGGATTTCGGCCTCGACGATCGGCACGGGAGTCAGATGCGGGGTGAAACCCGCCACGTCCGGCCGACGGCCCACCACGCTCGCCGAAAGGGCCCACTCCTGTGAGACCGGAGAAACGGCCACACGCGTCCGGTACCGGGTCTCCGCCCAGTCCAGATTCAGGCCAAAACGGTTGGAGCGCTCAAGCATCTCGGCCCGCTCCACCGAGACAGCATAGGAAGTCCGAAAAGCGCCCTTGGTGCGGCTCCCTGACATCCGAAGCGCACCAAGGTGGCGGCTGATCGGCAGTTCGGAGCCCATCGCCTCAAAGAAGGGGAGGTCGCGCAGGGTGGTCTGGCTCCAGCGGAGCCGATGGGTGTCCTCTCCCTGGCGCCAATCCAGGCCGAGCCGGGGTTGGAGCAGTGTCATGCGGGGTTTGCGGACCCCGTCGTAGAGCACGTAGACCCGTTCCAGAATGGACGACTCGGTCAGGTGGGCCTGGTCAGCCCGTGCGCCGACGTGCATCGTAAGTCCCGGTGTGGCCCAGCGCAGGGGGACCGTGACCTGGAAATCGGCAGACGGTCCGTCGCGGTCCACGTTGGGAGCGGCTTCTTCGAGGTATCGATAGGGTCCGGGATCGCCCACCTCGTTGCCCGCAGAGGCCACGAACGTTCCACCGACCCCTCTCCCCGGTGGGAGCGTCCGGATCATCACCCAGCCCGCCGCAGACAACCCTCCGGGCCCTGGCCCCGGTGGCAGCAAAATGATCTCATCGATCCGTGATGTAGAGACGGGGAGTGCCTCCGAGTGCACTCCGTCCAAAAAGGTGGCATCGACCTCGACTCCGTCGACGGCCACACGCCAGGGCGGACTGCCCTCGGCTCCGGCGCCAAAGAGCAGGCCCGAAGTACGAAAGCCGTCGGCCGTGTACCCGCTGAAGACAGGGGCCAACTGCATAATGTCTCCCAGGCGCACCAGACCCCAGTGCCGCACTTCATCTCCGGAGATCACGTAGGCGTCCGGCGGCACGTTCGCAGCCGGCGCGGCTGGGTGCTGAGCCAGGACAGGAAGGGTCCAAAGAGCGCCAAGGAGGAGAACCGCTGCGCACCTCATTCGATCACCCGTCTGATCCAGTCCGGGGTTCGGAACTGATGGGCATAGGCCACGCTCCACTGTCCGGCGTCCACAGGAAGGCTCGTGAAGATGCGCTCTCGGGAGAATCCGATGAGGATCGCAGACTCCCCGGAAGCCCGAATGACGACGCTGCCCGACAGGGCCACGGAGAACTCGCTCTCATTCCGGATGCCCGGCTCCGAGTTGTCGTCAAAGGACATGCGCATCGTGCCCAGCGAGAATCCGCCCCGCAGCGTGGCGCGGCCCACCGACACCAGTGGGCGATCCCAGCCCACGTGGACCGAAAACGCCCGGAACGAAGGAGCATCAGCGTTGGCCGAATACGGCCGCATGCGGACGAGGCCGGTCAGGCGACCGGTGTAGAACGGCGTCGCTGCGGACGCCAGAACCCCAATTCCCGGGTCCCAGGCGCTGCCCAGAACTCCCTGATCCCCGGGAAAACTGATGCCCAGCGAGGCCTCGATGGTCTCGTAGGGTTCGGCGATGGAACTGTCCGGAAGGACCTGCCCGAGCACCGGCGCGACCGGAAGGAAAACCGCCAAGCCGGCGATCAGGAGGAAGAGACGCATCAGCGGCGCGTGCGCGATCCGGAGATGCTCCATCGCAGTCCGACCTCAAGTGTCGCCACCGGCACCGTGCGCGATGCATTCTCCATGTGGCCTTCGTTGTTCACGAAGTTCAATCCCGCATCCAGGGCCACATACCCCAGGTTGGGCTGGTCATAGCGAATGCGTGCTGCCGTCCGAAGCGTCCGTTCGACTACGCCCACCAGGATGGTCTCAAACGTATCGTCAAACCGGTAGGGGTCCCGCAGGTCCCGCTCGCCCTGCAGGACCAGGAGGGCGTATGGGTCCAGCCTGAGCCCGCGACCGGGAAGCTCCCAGGATGCACCGACCTCGCCGACCACATAGTCCGAGAACTGGGTGGCGATCCCCCGCTGGAGGTAAGTCCAGCGACCCTCCGGCTGGAATGTGTTGTAGGTCCTCGAGGCTACGATTTCCGTGCGGGCGAAGGCCAGAAGATCCGGTCGAAAGACACGGGTCAGGTCCAGCGAGGCCGCGAATGAGGCCTCCTCGTCGCCCATCAACAGGTCAAAGTCATCGAAGAGCAACTGGGATTCGATGGTCCAGGGCCCGGTCTGGGCCCAGACAGCTGCGGCTACCATTCCGTTGTTCTCATCGTTCTTCGGCCGGTTGTCCACGGCCAGGATGAGGAACTGCGTAGGATTCAGATACTTCAGCGATGGCCCCGTCCCGGCGCCCGAGAACAGAACGGCCTCCTGGATTGATATCTGCAGCCCCTTTCGTGGGCGCCAATCGAAGCGGTGGGCGGCCATCCATCTGCGCTCGCTGCCCGAAGCCACGGAATCATCACCCGCGGTGCCGGTGAAGCGACCATCCCCGGTGATGCTGTCCAGTTCGCCGATGATGGAACGAAAGCTGAGTTTGCGGGACCCGAGTCGAAGATGCAGCGCGTCGTAGCTCCGCGGGTTGTCACTCACGATCAGGGCCGAACGGCTGCCCCACCGCGTTGCGATGCGACCCAGGTGCACGGAGCCCCGCTCGGCGGAATACCCCACGTAGGACTGGTCATTGCGCATGTATGCGCGCAGCACACTGTCCAGACCGTCGGGGTCCACGTCCCAATAGGTATCGAAGCGAAAGGCGGCTCGGGCGATGACCGGTCCGTCGATCCAGTGGAGGCCTGACTCCAGGTAGGGGTACAGCCAGTCATCTCCGGCCAAGACCCGATCCGTCTCCAGTCGGCCGTTGGAGGTCATCCGTAACCCGGCGCGGCCCGTGTACCCGGCGCCTTTGGATGCAGCGAACCGGCTGACGCCGTCGCGGATGCGCTCCAGCAGAGGGTCGCCCGCAACGTCCTTGGGAAGGGCATCAAGGACCTCACTGTACGTCCAGGGCCGTGCCGTGGGATTAAGGTCCGTCAGGAATCCCCGGTAGATGGCGCGCTGAATGTCCGAATAGACGGGATCATCGGCCGGGATGAAAAGCGAAGGCTGCGCGGCCGCCTGATCCGTCCCGAGGAGGATCAGCAGCAGAAATAAAGGCCGGGTAAGCCGGAACACGGGGATTTCGATGGGGTCGATGACGGCGCGCGGCCAAATTAGCCGCTGGGCCGCCCAGAAGCGACGAACAGTTCCTCACGGTTCGGCCCGGCCCGTCCGCGCCCTTCGGTTGCACCCCGGTGACGGGTACCGATAGATTGCCGTCTCCCCATGACCCGACGAGTCGAACTTCTCGCCCTGCTCACAGCCGACGCGGTAGCGCTCTTCGGTGCAAACCTGCTGTGGTACAAGGCCCGGTTCGACTGGGGGTGGTTCTCGGACCCGGTCAACATGCCCGTCCCGTCCCTGGTCTGGGTGGTGGTGTTGGCGCTCACCGGAGCATGGCTCGTGGTCTTCTTGTTCTTCGGTATGTACCGGGAGCGCTATGCCAGCAGCCGTTTCGACGAGTTTGTCTCGCTGGCCAAGGTCATCACCATCGGCATCCTGGTGATGTTCTTCTTCCTGTTCATCGATCAGTTGGATCCCTACGGTGCCCGATCCAATCTGGTCTCTTACTGGCTGGCTCTCTTCGGACTCGTCTCCGTGGGCCGCTTCCTGGTCAGGTCCGTCCAGAAGTGGCTGATCCTCCACGGTAAGGGACTCCACAGAACGCTTGTGGTGGGCTGGGATGATCGGCTGGATGAGTTGCATCGCGATGTCGCCGCCTATCCAGAGGCCGGTCTCGAGATTGTCGGAGCCATTCGCCTCAAGGCCGGTGATGATGGCTCCGCAGACGGTTCGAGCATCGCCGACCTCCCGCGACTGATCGAGGATCTGGAAATCCAGGACGTGCTCATTGCACTGGGGCCGGGCGATCAGGAGCCGCTGTTGGAAATTCTGCGGTTGTGCGACGGCAAGCCTGTACGGCTCAAGCTGGTCCCCGACTTCTACTCGGTGATCGGCGGGATGGCCCGGACGGAGCACATGTATGGCCTCCCGCTCATCGAGGTGATGCCGGAGCCCATGCCCGCCTGGGAGGAATCCTCCAAGCGACTTCTTGATCTGGTGGTCTCTGCCCTGGTGCTGCTCCTGGGCCTGCCCGTCTGGCTCATCCTGATGGTCGTGATACGCCTCACGTCGCGCGGACCGGCCATCTATCGGCAGCGCCGTGTTGGCCGTCTCGGCCGCGAGTTCACCATGTACAAGTTCAGAACGATGCGCGTCGATGCCGAGGCGGAAACCGGCCCCGTCTGGGCCACAGAGGATGATCCGCGGTACACACCGGTCGGGCGTTGGCTAAGGAAGACCCGACTGGATGAGATTCCCCAGTTCTGGAATGTCTTCAAAGGGGACATGAGTCTGGTCGGTCCTCGCCCGGAAAGGCCGTATTTTGTGGAGCGGCTGGCTGCAGAGATCCCGCTTTACAACCGTCGGCACCGCGTCAAGCCCGGGATTACCGGATGGGCGCAGGTCAAATGGAAGTACGATGCCTCGCTCGATGACGTCCGCCAGAAGGTCAAGTATGATCTGTTCTACATCGAGAACCTTGGGCTGCGTCGAGACTTGCAGATTCTTTTTCGCACGATTACCACGGCACTACGGGGTTCTGGGCAGTAGCCTTCGGCCCGCTCCAATCTGCGCCTGATGGCTGCCAACCCGGCTATGACACCCGCCTCCACTTCAGACCTGGAACCGTCCCGCGTGGACCCTACGCTTTCGCCGGACGACCTGGAGAGCCTGTATCGGGCCCTGGCACTGCCGCGGGCCGTGGAGAACAAGATGCTCCTGCTCATCCGGCAGGGCAGACTGGCCAAGTGGTTCAGCGGTTATGGGCAAGAGGCCATCGCCGTCGGTTGCGCTGCTGCGCTCCGTAAGGATGACTGGCTGTTGCCGATGCATCGCAATCTCGGCCTGTGGACCACACGGGGCGTGCCGCTCAAACCCCTGTTCTGCCAGCTGATGGGCAGGGAGGGGGGCTACACTTCCGGTCGGGACCGGACCTTTCATTTCGGCCTGCCGGAGCACCACATCGTGGGCATGATTTCCCACCTGGCCGCCATGCTGCCTGTGGCCTGTGGGCTGGGCCTCGGTACAACGCTCAGCGGCGAGTCCTCCGTGGCTCTGGCGCTGGTCGGAGAGGGGGCAACTCGGGAAGGAGACTTCCACGAGGCCCTCAATCTGGCGGCAGCATGGTCGCTGCCGGTGATCTTTGTGGTGGAGAACAACGGGTACGGGTTGTCCACGCCGACCACCGTGGCCATGAAGGTGGAGGACATCGCGGACGCGGCAGCCGGATACGGAATGCCGGGTTTCAAGGTGAATGGCAACAGCCTGCCTGAGGTGATGGCCGCCGTTTCTCAGGCCGCCGAACGGGGCCGGGCCGGAGAGGGGCCGACACTCCTGGAGATGAAGACCTTTCGGGTACGCGGACACGAAGAAGCCTCCGGCGTCAAGTACGTGCCACCCGAATTGATCGCCGAGTGGGAGAGCCGGGACCCGGTGGCTGCGTTTGCGCGGACCGTGGATGAGTCTCTCGGAGACGGGTTCTGCGCCTCCATCGACGCGCAGCTGAAGGAAGAGATTGACGGCATCGCCGAATGGGCACTGACCCAGCCCGAAGTATCCGGTGAGCGCGACTCGGAGAGGTCGGCTCTGTTCGCACCATCGACGCCCCGGGCAGCGGCGGATGCAGGCGAAGCAACTGAACTGCGATTCATCGATGCCGTGTCTGCCGCGCTGGACAGCGCCATGGCAGACGACGAATCCGTGGTCCTGCTGGGACAGGACATCGCCGAGTATGGCGGCGTGTTCAAGGTGACAGCCGGTATGCTGGAGCGGTACGGCGCCGACCGGGTGCGAAATACGCCCATCATTGAGAGTGGAGCGGTGGGTGCGGCCATCGGGCTTGCGCTGACCGGCTTTCGACCGGTTCTGGAAATCCAGTATGCGGACTTCATTACCTGCGGGTTCAACCAGATCGTCAACAACCTGGCCACCACCCACTATCGCTGGGGAGCGCCGCTGCCGGTGACCATCCGGGCCCCATACGGAGGCCAGATCGGTGCCGGTCCGTTCCACTCGCAGTCCATCGAGGCCTGGTTCTGCCACGTGCCCGGCCTGAAGGTGGTCATTCCATCGACACCGGCCGACGCCAAGGGCCTGCTGCTCTCGGCCATCGATGATCCAAACCCCGTCCTGTTTTTCGAGCACAAACTGCTGTACCGCCAGAAGCGCGGCGACGTGCCCACCGGTGCGGTGCGGGTTCCGCTCGGCAAGGCTGCGGTGGTGCGGGAGGGCTCTGACGCCACCATCGTTTCCTGGGGTCTCGGCGTGGACTGGGCCCTTGAGGCGGCGCGTGAGCAGGAGGCGGAAGGGCGGTCCGTCGAGGTGGTGGACCTTCGTACACTCGTGCCCTGGGACCGGGAAACCGTGCTGGCCTCCGTCCGGAAGACGGGCCGACTCCTGGTGGTGCACGAGGCGGTGCGGACCGGGGGATTTGGCGGCGAAATCGCAGCCGAGATCACGGAATTGGCATTCCGGTATCTGGATGCCCCGCCGATGCGCGAGGCGGCAGAAGACCTGCCCGTTCCCTTTGCCCGCGGCCTTGAGCGGGACATCCATTCGGCCGCCAGCCGGGTGCCGGACACGCTCCGCAAACTTCTGAACTTCTAGCATGTCCTGGGAAGCCGTAATCGGACTTGAGGTCCACTGCCAACTCCAGACCGAGTCGAAGGCGTTCAGCCCGGACTCGGCGCGGTTCGGTGCCGGCCCGAATCGCCACGTAGATCCCATCAGCCTTGGGCATCCGGGTACGCTGCCGGTTCTGAATGAACGGGTGGTCCACTACACCCTCAGGATGGGCCTTGCCACCGAGTGCAGCATTGCACCACGGTCCGTCCTGGCGCGCAAGCATTATTTCTACCCGGACCTTCCGAAAGGCTACCAGATCTCGCAGTACGAGACCCCGATCTGCAGCGATGGCCGCATCGTGGTCACCATTGACCAGGGTCCCGATGAGGGGACGCAGCACGAGATAGGCATCACCCGCATTCACATCGAGGAGGATGCAGGGAAGTCCATTCACGATCAGGATCCAACGGCCTCCCTGCTGGACTACAACCGGTGCGGAGTGCCCCTGATCGAGATTGTCTCGGAGCCGGATCTGCGGACGCCGCGGCAGGCCTACCTCTACCTGCGCAGAATTCGGCAATTGGTCCGATATCTGGGCATCTGCGATGGCAACATGGAGGAGGGGTCCCTGCGCTGCGACGCGAACATTTCGATCCGGCCCGTCGGTCAAACCACGCTGGGGACCAAGACCGAAGTCAAGAACATGAACTCCTTCCGGAACGTCGAGCGGGCCCTGGAGCACGAGATCGCCCGGCAGACGGCCCTTCTGGAGGCCGGTGGTGAAGTCGTCCAGGAAACCCTGCTTTGGGACGTGGACAAGGGGCGCACCCGGTCGATGCGATCCAAGGAGGAGGCGCACGATTACCGGTACTTCCCGGACCCGGATCTCTGCCCGATCGTGGTCACCGAGGCCATGCTGGACGAGACTCGGGGGCAACTGCCGGAATTGCCCGAGGCGCGGGTGAACCGCTACACGACTGCCTGGGGCATCCCCGAATACAACGCCTCGGTGCTGACCGAGGAACGCGCCACGGCCGACTACTTTGAAGCCGTGGTCGGGCATCTCACCGATCCCGCCGGCGCCGTCATCGCCTCCAACGTCATCATGACGGACGGACTCCGGGTGGCCGGCGAGCGCGGGATCGAGTTCGACGCCTTCCCGCTGGAAGCCAAGCGGCTGGCAGGCCTTGTGGACCTGCGTGCCAAGGACAAGCTGTCTTCGACCGCATTCCAGCAGCTGTTTGAGGTCATGCTGGACGATGGTCGTGAGGCCGGTACGCTGGCCGCGGAGATGAACCTGCTCCAGGAATCCGATGCGTCCTCGCTGGTCCCCTACGTGGACGAGGTTTTTGCCGCCCACCCGGGGCACGTGGAGCAGTATCGGTCGGGCAAGACCGGCGTTATCGGGTTTTTCATCGGCCAGGTAATGCGAAAGTACCCCGGCTCACCGGATCCAAAGCTGGTTCGGGAGTTGTTTGTCGAGCGACTCACATCGAACGAAACCCCCGACTCCGAATGAGATCTGTACCCGTTTCCTGCCTGACCCTGGCGCTGCTCCTCTTTTCGGGGGTGCTTGCCGGCTGTGGTGCCAATTCGTCGGCCCAGGTGGCCTCGCACCTCTCAGGCCGGCTGATGATCAGCGCGGAGGTAGACTCGCTCGCCGATTACTCCGGTTTCGAGGTGGTGGTAGTCTCCAATCTGGAGGGTGACATAGATACGCTGGCCGTGGCCGAGACTGATATGGAGGGCCGCTTCGAAACCGGCGTGCGCGCTACCGAGCGGGGTATCTACCCGCTGGTGATTTCGCGTGGCGGCCAGACCCTGACCATCGAGGAGATTGTGATTGCGGCGGACGATTCCGTCAGGATGACGGCCACATTCCCGCTGGACGGGAGGCCGGTTCGTCTGGTCTCGGTCGAGAACGCCGCCTGGTCCGCCTACAAGAACACCAAGGCGCAGTACAATCGGGGCGTCCTGGACCTGGTTCAGAACAACCCGGAGTACACGGAGCAGGAAATGGGCAATGCCGTGGCCCAGGCCAGCGGTATCCTCTGGAGCCTTCAGCAGACGTTTCCGGACACGTTTGGCTCGCTCGTAGCCAACGCGGAGGCCGTCGTGATGCTGGAAGGCTGGAACGATTCGCTGGCGGTGGCCCGGGCACGCGAGATTGCAGCGACCCACCCCAGCAAAGTGGACATCATTCGAGCGATTCGCCGCTCGGTGGCGCGACTTGAAGGGCAGGATGCGGCCGTCGCGTTCCTGCGGTCTTACCTGGACGGGGGAGCGGACGATCCGGAGATCCTATCGGAGGTGGTCGTGGCCAGAATGGACAGCCTGCAGCAGGCCGAGGCTGTCCTGGTGGCCCGTGAGATCCAGGCCGAGTATCCGGATTCCGAGTGGGCAGGCTGGGCCGAAGGCGCCATCTACGAGTCCGAGAATCTGCTCCCGGGCATGTCGGCGCCGGCGTTTTCCGTGATCGACACCGAGGGCGAGGTGATCGACAATCAGACCCTGGCAGACCAGTTTTACATGCTGGAATTCTACACGCCTACCCACCCGCTATTCCTTGAGGAATTGGGTCAGCGGCAGGCCGTGCTGAACGCGCTGGCTGACGAGGTCTTTGAGGCCATATCCATTTCGGTTGATCCGGACTCGGCGTACAACGAGGCGCTCCTTGACGGCCGAGATTTCCAGGGCCGCTTTGTGTTTGAGCCGGAGGGCCAGGAAAGCGCCGTGGCCGTGGCCTACAACGTGAATCTCATTCCGACGAGGATTCTCGTCGACCCCAATGGCCTCATTGTAGGGAAGTACGTGGGCGCCGCATTCAATCAACTGGAGAATGACCTCGCTGCGCGCCTTCGCGCGTTGTCGGGGCGCTAATAACAGAAGAGCTGTCGAAATGCTTGTAGCTGGAAACTGGAAAATGAACACCGACCTTACGGCTGCCCGTCAGCTGGCGTCCGCCGTTGTGTCGGCGGTCGGAGAGGCCTCGGTAGATGTCGCGGTGTGTCCGCCGTA
>JABDJZ010000230.1 GCA_013003255.1 Rhodothermales bacterium | reverse complement strand
GCACAACCACCCTTCGGGCAATCCCGAGCCCAGCGCGGAGGATGTGGCCGTGACGCGTCAGCTCGTGGACGCCGGGAGCATTCTCGGCATTCCCGTTCGCGACCACGTGATCGTGGCGGGAGATGGGTTTACGTCGATGGCGCGGCGGGGGCTGGTTTAGGGGAGCCTAGAGCGTCAGCCGAACGCCGAGGAGCATGGTCCGACCTGGCAAGTACCTGGGGTCGGGCGCAAGGCCCGGCCCGGCGGCATCGAAGATCAGGCGCTGGTCCAGCTGGTTCTCGCGGTCCATGAGATTCTGGATGGACAGATCCACATCGACCCATCGCGCGCGGAATCGGACGGACGTGTCCACCGTGAACCGCGTCGGTAGGCAATCCTGATCTGGATTGGACAGGTCCCATTCACCCACCACAAGGGGATTGGCACCCTGTCCAAAGTAGTCGTAGTAGGACTGGTTGAGCGCCCACCGCATGCCGCTCTCCACCACAGCACTGGCACCAAGGGACCATCGCCCGAACTCAGCCCGGTGCCCGAAACGAGCCCGAAAAGGGACGCTCCATGGCGTTTGCAGCGTCTTTCCGCCAAACTGACGGTCCGATTGCATGCGATCCCGGGACCACGTGGGATTGAGCGATGTGCGACCGAAACGGGATTGACGAGCCACGGTAAACCCCGCGCCGAGATGGCTGAGGTCCCGCGAAACCAGCAACTGATCCTGTTCGATGGCCTCGGATGCAGGGAATCGGTCCAGCGGCAGGCTGTGGTCGATGGCTGCCGCGCCGTCCACCTGTTTTGACCAGGCCGTGGCCGAGATTTCCCAGAGGCCGGAGGGACGCCAATCGGCATCCATCGCCAGATGGAGGGCCCTTGGTGGGCGGCCCGATCTGTCGAGTGGAAGCCAAATGCGGGTCGATGGCACCACCTCTCCCGCATTGAGCGTGGAGTAATCCAGTTGGTTCAGGAACTGACGATAGACTCCTCCTGACAGCGCGACGACGGCGTTGGCTGCCGGTTTGAAGGCCGTCCTAAGGCGTGGCTCGGCGTACACAGCGCGGGTGTCCGGGCGGAGTGTCAGGCGGACGCTGGCCTCCGTGGTCCACCGTCCTCGTTCGAATCGATCACTCAACCAGGCAGCCAGCAGGTTGGAAGTGGCCTGATTTACGAATGGGTTGTGGTTGACCAGGAAAATGCGCGTGACATCTCCGGTATCGCCGGTCAGTTCAACCTGTTGGCCCTGCGCCACGCTGGCGAGCCGCAGGTCAAACCGGCTGGACGAGCGGCTGGCCTCCAGACCGCCTGCCAGGAAGTGGGCTCCGAGCGCCCGCTCGACCTGTGCGGAAACGGCAAACTCGTCAAGCTGATTGCCTTCGTTCAGTCCACCGGGGAGACCGGCAGAAAACGCGCCTTCGCTGTCCGTGGCCGCCATGTCGGAATAGAGCGTCCCTTCGGCGAGAAAATACCCGTGTCGATACCGGTAGGCGCTGAACCGGGAATCCACGCTCAGGAACGTGCGCGTTCCCCGAATACCGCGCCAACCAAGCGAAGCGGTGGTGGTGGTCCAGCGGTGAGACGCGGCCGAGGAAATCAGCGGAGCATCGGATCGGGTGGCTGATTCCACCATGCTGGTACGCCTGTCCGCAGAGATCTCACGCCGTCCGTGAAACCCGCTGGCACGCCAGGTGCCGGTCCCGCCTCCGGCGAACTCGGCGATTCCATGCAGATCCGTGAAGCCAAGTGCCGGCTGCGCGTCGGACAACTGGAAGATGCCCGCAATATGCTCTTCGGTGGCCAGTTCAGGTGCTCCAAGCGGGGCTGTCAGGACGAAGGGGTCCGTTCTGGACCACGACTGCAGCGCCTGTTCCAGTTCTGGAGGGTGGGTCAATCCGGTAAGGGCGGTCCTTGCGGAGACCCGGGCGGTTACCCGGCTGCCCGGCGGATTCACCCGGGCCGACCCCTCAAGGCTGTACGGGTTGGCAAATACCTCGAGCCCCTCCGAACCTCGGAGGACCTGACCGAAATCAAGCACCCCGCCCAGGGTGCTCCCGGCATCGGCACCGAATCCGGCCTGATGAACCCCGACCTGGTCGATGGCCGAGGCGGCAAAGGGACCGATCAGACCTGCCATTTGCCGAGGCAGATAGACCGGATGGCCATCCAGTCTGATGGAGAGGTCGCCCTCAGATGCACCCTGAAGGCTTATGTGCGACGTCATGTCGGCAAAGGACCCCAGCGGCACCCCCGTCCGCGCCGGCGAGGATTCCATCCTCTCCGGCGCATCCAGCGGACTCAGTGCCGTCCCATCAAACTCCACCACCACCGGATCCACCTCGTGGATCCGGCGGGGAAGGCGGGCTGCGATCCGCGTCTGTCCACCCGGAAGCACATCCACCGAGTCTGTCCATGCGCCGTAGGCCAGGTGAGAGACGGAGACCACGTATCGGCCCGGCAGGAGGTCTGTCAGCACGAAGTCGCCCTGGGGTCCGCTGATTGATCCCCGGCCGACAGCCGGGAGATACACGTGCGCATCCCGAACGGGGTCGTCCGAAGTGGCATCACCCACGTGCCCCGTGATCAGGCCGTAGGCAGCCGGGAGAGCCAGGGCCGGGCCGATCACGTACGTCCCGGAGGCTCTGCGGAAGAACTCAAGACCCGTCCCTGACAGCAGGCAGGACAGGTATTCCTCAACGTTGGTGGTTCGGATGCCGCAGGTAACCTGGATGCCCCGCGTGTTTTCGGGATCGTAGGCTACCGCCACGCCGGTGGCGCTCGCGAATTCTCGCAGAGCGCGGTCCAGATCCGCGGCCCGCAGGGCCACGGACCAGGACTGCGTCTGCTGCGCCTGAACCGTCGTCTGCGCCCGGGCCGTCCGCACGCTGGCCGTGAT
>JABDJZ010000227.1 GCA_013003255.1 Rhodothermales bacterium | reverse complement strand
GGAAGAAGTACTGGCAGGTCAATGAAGAGGGTGAGCCGAGGCTGCTTCACTTCATCGGAAAGGACAACATTGTCTTCCACTGCCTGATGTTTCCGGCCATGCTTATGGCTCACGGCGACTACGTGCTGCCGGAGAATGTGCCGGCGAACGAGTTCCTGAATCTGGAGGGGGACAAGCTCTCAACCAGTCGCAATTGGGCGGTCTGGCTGCATGAGTACCTGGAGGAGTTTCCCCCGGACCTACTGCGTTACGCACTGGCCACGACGTTGCCGGAGACCAAGGACGCCGACTTCTCGTGGAAGGATTTCCAGAGCCGGGTGAACTCGGAGTTGGCCGATGTCCTGGGCAATTTTGTCCACCGTTCCCTGACCTTCGCCAACCGGTTCTTCGATGGGGTCGTGCCGCCTTTGGCCAATCCATCAGATATGGATCGAGAGACCCTGGCCGCCCTGGCGGAATTCCCCGACAGGATCGGCAAGTCCTACGATGCCTATCGATTCCGGGAGGGCGTGTTCGAGTCGATGGCACTGGCCCGCCTCGGCAACAAGTATTTCAACGACACGGAGCCCTGGAAAACCCGGAACGCTGATCCGCAAGCCTGTGCCAACACGGTGCACGTGTCCCTCCAGTTGTGCGCGTCGCTAGCCGTCCTGCTCGATCCGGTGCTCCCACAGACGGCCGCGAGCCTCAGGGGCATGCTGAACCTTGAGGGCGTACGTACTGGAATGCCGGGTGCCGAGGGTGCCATTGGTTGGCAGGACGCTTCAAAACCGCTGCTTCGAGCGGGAGCTCCGGTCAACAACCCGGAGATTCTGTTTACGAAGATCGAGGATGAGGTCATTGAGGCCCAGATCGCGAAGCTGGGGACAGCAGACGAGGAACAGGAGGATGAGACTCCCTATGAGCCCGGCGGCGACGTCATTGCGTTCGATGACTTTCTGAAGCTCGACCTTCGAGCAGGCGTCATTCTGTCAGCCGAGCCCGTCCCCAAGTCAAAGAAGCTGCTGAAGCTGCAGGTTGACCTGGGCTTCGAGACACGTCAGATCCTCAGCGGTGTGGCACAGCACTGGACGCCCGAGGAACTCGTGGGCCGTACCGTCTCGGTGGTGGCCAATCTGGCCCCACGAAAAATGATGGGTTTTGAGTCCCAGGGCATGGTCCTCATGTCAGAGGACCGTGACGGAAAACTTCATCTCGTAGAATCCACTGGAGAACCAGGAGGGGTGATCCGATGACCAACGATCCACACAAGAAACACGAACCGCCTCACACGGGACCGTTAACCGCGGAGTCGCAGGCAACGCTGAGTCCTTCAGAGGCCCTGGGGTGGCTGGTGGCCGGGAATGACCGATTCGTGCGTGAGATCACGTTGGATCGGGACCATGCGGCGGCCGTGAGGGCCACGGCTGTTCAGCAGTTTCCCTTTGCGGTAGTCCTGGGCTGCATGGACTCGCGCGTGGCGCCGGAGATCATCTTCGACGCCGGAATCGGAGACATCTTCTCCGTCCGCGTCGCAGGCAATTATGCCAGCCCCGGAGCGCTGGGCTCTCTTGAGTTTGCTACGCTCGTAGCGGGCGCCAAGATCATTCTGGTCCTCGGCCATTCCGGTTGCGGAGCTGTAGCGGGCGCGGTGCAGGGTGGTGCCGAGGGCAACCTTGGGAAGCTGTTGGAGCACATCGCTCCAGCCATCGATGCCGTGGAGGACTTCACGGGAAACCGTGATGCGTCGAATCCCATTTTCACGCATGCGGTGGCTCGTGAAAACGTCAAAATGACGATTGATCAGATCATGACGGAGAGCCCCGCGATAGCAGCGGCGGTGCGTGAGGGCCGGATCGGAATCGCCGGAGCCATGCATGATGTCTCCAGTGGCGCTGTCAATTTCTTCGATCGACGGTAAGCCGACTACCGGCTCTGCAGTGCCTCAAACGTATCGTTGAGAATCGGGTAGGCCCGCCAATCGGCATGGTCGAAGTGCCACCACTCGTAGGCATAGACCTGGAAACCCTCCGATTCCATGACCTCGCGCAATAGATCGCGGCGCCAGCGCTGCGCGGCTGTCCCCCCGACGTATTCGGCGTAAGACCGTTCGGAGAACTCATCGTACCCGCTGGGCATTTCGACGGGCTCACCGGTGCCGAGATCATACAGGGTCAGGTCAACGGCAGCGCCTCGATTGTGCCTGGAGCCGTTGGCCGGGTTGGCTACGAAGTCCTTCTGGTCATCCGGCGTGGCGTCCCAGAACATCTTCGTAACGAACCAGGGTCGGTAGGCGTCGTGGACGATGACGCCGTAGCCAAACGCCGCAAGTTTCTGGTGCGCCCTGACCAGAGCCTCGGCAGCAGGGCGTTGGAGAAACGCGTGCTCCGACTGATAGAAAACGGTCTCCATGAAGTTGTTCGTGCCCGCATACCGGAGGTCATACAGGATGCCGGGGGCGAGATCGCGTACTTCGACGAGATCGGGTTCGCGGAAGTCTCCTGACTCCGCGGGAGGTGTTGCGGCCAGAGCCTCGACCCGGAGTTCCTCGATGGGCCGGACCGGGTCAATGGTGTAAGTCTCGCCAGTGGCTGGACCCTTCCGTCGCTCGAAACGGATTCCGGCTGCAACCGCTGCTTCAACGACCCCGGAGGCGTCGCGCTCGAAACGAATCTGCTCACCATGGTAGAGCCCTCCGTCAGCGGGGAAGTCAAACGCGTCGGGGCCGCTTGGCGTCAGCGGGTTCATCTCGGTCCACTCAATAAGCGCATGGAGTGACCCGGCACGTTCATACACGAAGAGGACGTTGTGATCCCAGCCATACTCGCCCAGGTACTGCCTCAGATCTCCGGGAGCCTCGTCAGGACGGCCGCCCGGCCAGTCGTCAGCGCGCTTCAGGAGGCTGCCATCGCTGGTCATGAGGTCGCTGCCAGAAGGAATAAGGAATCCGCCATATCCGTGTCGGTCATCGATAACGAGCGTGTCACCCCGAGCCCGGAGCAAATAGCGTTCCCGGCCGATTTCAATCCAGGCGCCGTTCGGCCGGCCTGCAATGGTAAAGCTCTGCTGGCCATCGGGAAAGAGGTAAACCCCTTGAACCTGCTTTGCGACACCGGGCGCCAGTGGATCCGTGGTCGGATACTCTGGTAGCGGATCGCCTTGGCGCTGGGCCATCATCAGCCTCAGAGCGTACTCGGAAACCCGCCATACCACATTGTTGGCCACGTCCGTCGTGGTGACAGCCACCACGCCCAGTTGCTCATCGGGCAGCATGCCCAGTAGTGTGGCGAAGCCGTAGATGGCACCCCCATGACCTGCGTAGCGGTGACCATCCAGCTCACCCAGAGAAAACCCGATTCCGAACCCCTGCCCAAACTGGGGCGAGAGCATCTCATCCAGGGTTTCCCTGGAAATGCCCAACGCCGGATCAGCCGTGAAGACAGCGCTCATGAATCGCCCAAGATCCGTAACCGGAGCATACATGCTTCCCGCAGGGATCATTCCGAGTTCGAATGTCGGGGCAGGAAACTCGCGGCCGTCGTACGACCACATCACAGCGTTGGCCAACCGGTCTCGCGTGGCCGCAGTCGGGGCAAAGGAAGACCGAGTCATGCCGAGCGGTGCGAGGACGCTCTCGCGGACATACTCCACAAAGGGCGTTTGCTGTGTGCCTTCCAGCACATAGCCTACCGTCGCAATCGCAGCGTTCGAGTACTTGGTTCGTGACTCCGGAGGGTAGATCCGTGGCGTGCCGTTCAGGCTGGCCACCGTGGCTGCCAGCGTCGGCTCAGTGGGATCGAAGTAGTGCCCAACCGGAGGCTCTCGCACGATGCCCGACTGGTGCGACATCAACTGTCGAAGCGTAGGTGTGGGACCCTCCGGCGCGAAGTCCGGCAGGTACTCCGTAACCGGCGCGTCAAGGTCCAACTCGCCGCGGTCCACCAATTGCATCACGGCGAGATCCGTGAACAGTTTGGAGACCGAGCCGACCCGGTAGATGGTGGACGCGTCGGCCGGTACTCCGGGGCGCTCCTCACCGAATCCCGCGGCGAAAACAGTCTGCTGACTGTCCACCAACGCGATCGAAAAGGCGCCGAGGTCTTTCTGATCCAACTCGTGGGCAATTGCGGCGCTCAGGGCGTCGGCCACCGGTTGTAGATCCTCGGGGGGCTCGACGGCGTCAGCCGGCGGTGATGCACAGGCGCCGACCAAGGCGGCAAGCAGGAGAACTGGGAGGGAGGCGGCCAGGGGCCAGCGTCGAGGCGTCATGATTCGGGCGACAAGTTGTCGCAATATCCGAACTCTCCGGTCAGCGGAGGAGGGGGGCGGCAAGCCGTTGGGAGAAGTGGCGGCAGCGGGGTACGTTTCCGCATGCCTGAGACTCGTTCAGAGGAGCACGTTCACGACCTTGACCACAAGCAAGACGCAGAATACGCGAGCGATGCCGGGTTCGAGGATGATCACGACCACGACCACGATCACGAGCGGTCCATCCCGACCCTCGTGAAAGTAGCAATTCTACTCAGCGTTGCCGCGCTCTCGATCTGGGCGGGCTGGCTGATGCGATAGTCTGGCCGGCCGCCGAGACTAGATGTTGATGGCCTTCCCGTAGGCCGCCTTCGTGGCTTCCATCACGGCCTCGGACAGGGTCGGGTGCGGATGGATGGCCTCCATGATCTCGTGGGCCGTGGTCTCCAGCACGCGGGCCGTCACTGCCTCGGCGATGAGCTCGGTGGCATCGTAGCCGATGATGTGGCACCCGAGCAGTTCGCCGTACTTGGCGTCATAGATGACCTTGACGAACCCTTCGTTGTGGCCCGAGGCGGACGCCTTGCCGGATGCCGAGAAGGGGAATTTGCCGACTTTGATGTCGTGTCCCGCCTCCTTGGCCTTGGCCTCGGTGAGGCCGACGGACGCAATCTGCGGCTGGCAGTAGGTACACCCGGGGATGTTGTCCGTCGTGAATGCGTGAACATCCTCGCCGGCAATCTTCTCGACGCAGTTGATGCCTTCGTGGGAGGCCTTGTGAGCGAGCCACGGCGGCCCAGCCACATCGCCGATGGCGTAGATGCCGTCCACGTTGGTGCGTCCGAAGCCATCGACTACAATCGATCCGCGATCCGTCTTCACGCCCAAGTCCTCGAGACCGAGGTTCTCGACGTTGCCGACAATCCCGACGGCGGAAAGGACCTGGTCCGTCTCGACCACCTCTTCTCCCTTGCCGGTCTTGATGGTGACCTTCAGCACTTTGCCCGAGGTGTCCACTTTCTGAACCTGGGCACCGGTCATCACCTTGATGCCCATCTTCCGGAATGTCCGGCCGAGTTCCTTGGAGACATCCGCATCCTCGATAGGGACCAGACGATCCATCACTTCAACGATGGTGACTTCAGTCCCCATGTTGTGATAGAAATAGGCGAACTCAACGCCAATGGCACCGGCGCCCACCACCATGAGCCGCTTTGGCTGGGTCTTCTGCATCATCGCCTCCTTGTAGGCAATGATCTTCTTTCCATCCAGCGGAAGGGGCGGAATCTCGCGTGCCCGGGCTCCAGTGGCCAGGATGATGTGCTTGGCCGTGACCGACTTCTTCTCGCCAATCTTATTGCCGTCCATGTCGGTGGAAGGCTCGACATTGACCTTCCCCTTCCCAGCCAGCTTGGCATGGCCCAGGATGACGTCAATCTTGTTCTTCTTCATGAGGAACGTGACGCCCTTGTTCATCTTGTTGGCCACGCCGCGGCTGCGGTCGATGACCTTGCCGAAGTCGGCGTCCACCTTGCCGCTCAGGCCATAGCTCTCCAGATGACGACCGTTCTCCATCATCTCGGCGCTCTTGAGAAGGGCCTTGGTCGGGATGCAGCCAACATTGAGGCAGACACCGCCGAGCTTGTTGCGCTCAATGACCGCAGTCTTCAGGCCAAGCTGGGACGCGCGGATGGCAGTTTCGTAGCCGCCCAAACGCCCACCGAGGTTTGCTGACGACCTAGACTGAGAATCCCTAGGCCGGATCGAACCGCGGTGGCCAGTCTCCTAGGCGCAGTGTCTCCTAGGC
>JABDJZ010000158.1 GCA_013003255.1 Rhodothermales bacterium | reverse complement strand
TAGCGCCGGCAGGGCTGGTCACGGATCGGGCGGACGTATTCCTGTCCCTGGCCTCTGTGGTGGCCGGCGAGATGTACGAGGCCAGTTTTCCAATCCTGGCCGTCTCGCGAGAGGACTTCCTGCTTATCGAGAGCGGCCGCAGTGCAGAGATCACGGCCGAAGGTGAACTGCTGCTGGGGTAGCGCCCGCTGTCAGCCCGGCACGCCCGGATAACCCAGCGCCAGCCAGTCCCCACCGTCGCGGTAGTCCACCTCCACCGACTCCTCCATGGAGCCGCGGTATCCCGTCAGGATTCGGCTGACGTCGGTCTGGAAGATCTTGAGGGCGGATTCGATCAGGTCCGGTCGGAAGCCGCGCTCGCCAAGACGGGCCGTCAGGTCCATGGAGAAAATGCGCGAAAGGGCCTTGCCCAGTTCCACCAGCTTGCGCTGCGGTTGGGAGAAGTCCACCTGGAAGTCCGCGAGGCCCTTCAGGCGATCAGCCACCCGCTGGGAGTACTCGAACTCGCCGAGGAACCGCCCCAGGTGGGGCTCCTTGGCCCGTCGCATGGTCTTGAGGATGGCCTCGGAGATCTGCTGGTAGAGGATGTCGTTCGAGCCCTCGAAAATCTGAAACGGGCGACTGTCCACGGTAGCCCTGCCGGCGAAGCTGTCGAGCCGGTATCCCTTCCCGCCGAAAAGCTGAAGCAGTGACTGGGAGGCCTCCTGCATCATGTCCGTCGCCACCGTTTTGATAGTGTTGGCCGGGATGCTGTGCTTGGCCATGTTGTCGGCCAGGCTCACGTTCTCGGAAGTGAACGCGCACATGGCGGAGCAGGTGGTGAAATAGGCCTGTAGCCGTGCCAGGCGTTCCTGGACCTGATCATAGGTGAACAGGCTTTTGCCTCCGACAAGCCGTTCACGACAGTGCCGGATCCCCTCGTCCATGATCCGGTGCAGGAATCCCATCGCCATCCCGGGAAACTCGATACGGCTCCTATGCAGGATGTCCAGCATCATCTTGATGCCCGTACTTTCGGGCTTCAGTCGCTGAGCGGCCGGTACGCGTATGTCGATGAGGTTCTTCCCATAGGGAATCATGTACAGGCCGAGGTTCTCGTAGACCTCCTCGACGACCACGTGCTGTTCGGGTTGGGTGGCATCACAGACAAAGAAGTCGATGTCCCTGCCCAACTGTCCCTCGGAATCCGCGGGCCGGGCCGTGATCAGCCAGAAGTCGGCCCAGCCGGTCAGTCCGCCCCAGTGCTTGGTGCCCTGGATATGGTGCGTCTCGCCCGAGGTGGTGTACGAGGTCTTCATGCTGAGCGCGTCGGACCCGTAGTCCGGCTCCGTGATCATCAGCCCACCCATGGCCTTGCCGTGAATGACCCGGTGATAGACTGCCCGCTTCACCGACTCGTCGCCGTAGCGCCCCACGGGCTGCAGGAACAGCGCGCCATTGATGCCGAAGGTCAGCGACAGCGCCAGGGATTCGTACGAGGACGCGGCCAACATGGCGATGCACTCGGCGGTCTTTCCCCCCCGGCCCCCGTACTCGGAAGGAATCCAGACTGAGAGCGGGTCACAGGAGCGAATCTCCCGCATCACGAAAGGTGGAAGTCCACGGGAAAGCGCCAGGTTGTTGGCATCGGCGCGATCGTGAAACATCTGCTTGAGCTTGTCCCGATACCGCGACAGGAACTCTGGGTAGGGGAGCGAAGCAGAGGGGGCGGGGACCGAATGGCTATCCATGACGGGGCTTTCCACGGGGACGGTAATCTGATGGGGAGTATCCAGCCAACTTAGGAAGGTCGGACCGGGAGTCAAGCACCAATCGACTCCGGATCGGCGAGCCGCAGATGGGCACGGCGCCAGCCCCGGACGGAATTGATCAGATGGATGGCGTCCATCTCGCCAAGCATATCCAGTGGGACGACCTGTTCCACGATCTCACGCGAGGCCAGTAGCTCTTCGCGAAGAGTACCCGGAAGCAGTCCGCAGCGCAGCGGCGGAGTGAACCGCTGCCCATCCTTCTCGAACACCACGTTCGCCAAACAGGACTCGGTGATCTCTCCGCGCTCATTCCAAAGCAGTACGTCGTCCGCCTCAGGGTGCGCTGCCAGCGCCCGGTTGTATGGACCGCGATGCGTGGTCTTGTGGCGCAGGAAGGCGTCGCCGGAATCCACCGGAGTGCTGGCGAGGGCCACGGATACCCGGTCGCCTGGATCTGCCAGCGGGAAGGACTCGACGGTCAGGCCGCTCCGACTAACCAGAAGGCGAACACGTCGAGGCGAAACGTGGCCGAGCACGTGGTTTTGGAGTGCGGCGCGAATCTCACGCTGATCCACCGTACGTCCCAGCGCTCCGGCCGACGCTGCGAGCCGAGCCAGGTGGCGATCCAGCAGCCAGTATCCCTTTTCAGGATCCCAGCGCAGGGTCTCAAGCAGATCGAATTCGGGCAGGCTGCGCGCCAGAACCTGCGCCTTAAGGAGACATTCGTCGTACTCCTCGTCCGCATCGGAATCCCATACCACGCCGCTTCCGACACCGTATCGAGCGGACCCGGAAGACGCGTCCACGACGGCGGTCCGAATCCCCACGCTGAAACGCATCTGCCGCTCTGGACCTATAAATCCGATGGCCCCCGTGTAGATTCCGCGTGGGCTTCGTTCCAATTCCGCGATCAGCCGCATCGTGCTGGTCTTGGGTGCGCCGGTTATGGAGGCGCAGGGGAACAGGGCCTCCACTACGTCAGCGAGAGGAGCATCCGTCTCGGCCGTCACCGTGCTGGTCATTTGGAGGACGGTGGGGTACCGTTCGATGTCCATGGCCGAGGGGACCTGAACTGTACCCACGCGCGCCACACGCGACATGTCATTTCTGATCATGTCCACGATCATCGCGTTCTCGGCCCGGTTCTTTGTTGAGGCCCGGAGGGATGCCTCGGCCTGTGCATCAGCCTGAGGCGAGTCACCCCGCCTGGCTGTGCCCTTCATGGGGCGACACGTGAGCGAGGTCCCCTCAAGTTCAAAGAAAAGCTCCGGGGACGCGGAGCAGATCGCAGCCGTGTCCAGATGCAGGAAAGCCGCGTTTCGGGCCGACTGGCAGGTGACCAACTCGGCGAAGAACAGGAACGGGTCCTGCTCGACGAGCCCCTCAAGCTGAAAGGTGAAGTTGACCTGATAGGTGTCGCCTTCCCGAATGGCGTGCTTGATGCGGCCGATAGCCTCGTGGAATTCCTGCCGGCTGAGCTCTGGAGACCACGACGCTCCACCCGGCCTGGCGGACCGAAAGGGCGCATCGGCGCCGAGGTGGTCCAAGACCTGCTCCAGGGTGTCGAAGGCCTCGAACCCGGCGTAGAGACCGAAGTGCACCAGGGGCAGAGCGGGACTCGCCGCAGGCAGCGTTGAAATGGCGGCATCCCCGGGAGCTGCCGTCGCTGAATCACCGGGCACCGGTAGCGAAGCACCTCGAGGCGGTCGCACCACAAAGGACTCATCGAAGGCCGGTGCCGCCTCGTAGGTGGCGTAGCCCACGGCCCACTTTCCACCCGCAGCCGCGTCTGCACAGCGCCGGATAGCGGGAGCCACCTCAGTCACCCGCCAGGCCTGGACAACCGTATCCGGGTCGCGGAAGAGCAGCCAGCGGCCATCGGCCGACCGGACCAGTGCGTCACCCGGGCGGGTTGCTTGTTCTGCTTGGTTCACAGGGAACGCGGAGACACCGGGTCAGCGCGTCAGTCGCTTGTACTTGATGCGATGCGGCTGGTCCGCATCCACACCAAGGCGCTCCTTCTTGTTCTCCTCGTAGTCGGAGTAGTTGCCCTCGAACCAGTACACCTGGCTGTTGCCCTCGAACGCCAGGATGTGGGTCGCGAGGCGGTCCAGGAACCAGCGATCGTGGGAAATCACCACGGCACATCCGGCGAAGGACATCAACGCCTGCTCCAGTGCCTGCACCGTGTTGACGTCGAGATCGTTGGTGGGCTCATCCAGAAGCAGGACGTTGGCGCCTTCCTTCATCACCTTGGCCAGATGGACGCGGTTGCGTTCCCCACCGGACAGCTCTGAGGTCAGCTTCTGCTGGTCGCCGCCGCCGAAGTTGAATCGGCCCACGTAGGCGCGCGAGTTCACCGCGCGCTTGCCGACTTCGACGAACTCCAGTCCGTCCGAAATCTCCTGCCACACCGTCTTCTTGGGGTCCAGCTCTCGGTTCTGGTTGACGTAGCCCAACTTGACGGTCTCGCCGACCGTGATGGTCCCCTCGTCTGGGGTCTCCAGATCGGCGATCATTTTGAACAGCGTCGTCTTACCGGCGCCGTTGGGGCCAATGACGCCGACGATGCCACCCGGCGGGAGGGAGAAGTTCATCTCCTCAAAGAGCAACTTGTCGTCGTAGGCCTTGGCGACGCCATCCGCCTTGATGACCGTGTTGCCAAGACGCGGGCCCGGTGCAATGGGGATCTCCATCGATTCATCCCGTGCCGTCTCCTGCTCCTCCACCATCTTGTCGTAGGCCGTGATACGGGCCTTGTTCTTGGCGCGTCGACCCTTGGGTGAGGTGCGAACCCACTCGAGTTCGCGCTGCAGTGCCTTCTGGCGCTTGGAGGCCTGCTTCTCTTCGGTCTTGAGTCGGGCGGCCTTCTGCTCAAGCCAGGAAGTGTAATTGCCTTCGAATGGAATGCCCTGACCTCGATCCAATTCCAGGATCCAGCCGGCGACATTGTCGAGGAAGTAGCGATCGTGCGTTACCGCGATGACGGTGCCTTCGTATCGCGCGAGGTGTTGCTCCAGCCATCCGACAGACTCCGCGTCCAGGTGGTTGGTGGGCTCATCCAGAAGCAGGACGTCTGGCTCCTGAAGCAGGAGTCGCACAAGAGCCACGCGGCGCCGCTCACCACCGGACAGCACGGTCAC
>JABDJZ010000153.1 GCA_013003255.1 Rhodothermales bacterium | reverse complement strand
ACTGAGCGCTGCTGCCAGTCTGCGGCACGGCCGTAGCCTGACGCTGCCGTCCGCCCGCTGGGGGCACTCGCTGACCCGCAGGAACGTCCCCCGGCGCGATTCGTGCTGATGGCGCAGCATCAGACTTCAGGGGATGAGAATCGTATACATGGGCACGCCGGACTTCGCCGTGCCTTCCCTCTACGCACTGGATCAGGCGGGCTACAAGCCCATCGCGGTAGTCACCGGGATGGACAAGCCGCGCGGTCGCGGCAGGAAACTGCAGCCCACGCCCGTAAAACGGGCCGCTGAAGATCTGGGCATCGAGACCATTCGCCAGCCCAAGTCCGTCAAGTCTCCGGAGTTCGCCGAGCAGATCAAGGCGCTCGAAGCCGATCTCCAGGTAGTGGTGGCCTTTCGCATCCTGCCGCCTGCTGTCTTCCAGGCGGCAAGGCTTGGCGCATTCAACCTGCATGGGTCCCTGCTGCCCAGGTATCGTGGGGCGGCGCCCATTCACCGGGCCGTGATGGCGGGCGATTCCGTTACCGGAGTCACCACGTTCTTCCTGCGCGAGAAGGTGGATACCGGCAACATGATTCTGCAACGCGCCATGCCCATCGACCCCGATGACACCACGGGCGACATCCACGACCGCATGATGCACCTCGGGGCCTCCGCCGTGGTGGAAACCGTTCGCGCCATCGACTCCGGGAAGGTCGAGGAAATTCCACAGGACAACGCGGCTGCAACCCCCGCGCCGAAGGTCTTTCGCGAGCAGGCCGAGATCCCCTGGAGTCTCGATGCCGGGGCCGTGCACAATCACATTCGCGGCCATTCGCCGGTGCCTTGCGCCTGGACGGAATCACCTGTCGGAACGCTGAAAGTATTTCGGAGCCGGTTGGTCGAAGGGACAGGTGACCCCGGTCAGGTTCTGGAATCCGATCAGGGGCTTGTAGTGGCCTGTGGACAGGGAGCGGTGGCTCTCCTGGAGGTCCAGCCGCCCGGGAAAAGACGCATGTCAGCAGACGCGTTTCTCCGGGGCAGGTCATTTGAGGTCGGTGCGTTTCTGACCCGCTCATAGCCTATTCTCTTTGAATATTCCGCAAGGCCGCGGTCCCGGGTTGCAATGGGTGCAGGGACCTGCCTAGCGTCTGGCTTCTTGTGGTGGCTTCGCCACCTCCCACCCCCATGGACTCGCGAAAATTCAGGGGCGGACGCGGCGGGACGCCGGCGTTCGTCAGACCGATTCTCAATTCGCTCAGCGAGATGCGGGCGGAGCCGATGCGGCCTGCCCAGCTGAACCGCAAGGCTGAGGAGCTGCTTCTCGAAGCTTTCGGTGCAGAGGTCGGAGCCACAGAGTCTGCGTTCGCCCACGGGGCCGTGGATCTGATGGTGGAGCACACGCACTACTTCGACGGATTCGGCCTTTTTTGTTCGCTGCCGGAGGGGACCTCCGTAGCCGTCCGGGCCAACAAGTCCGAGGCAAACCGCATCACCATCCTCGAGGATGAGCGAGGGCTGAAGGAGGCCGGTGATCGTGCGCTGGATGTTCTCCTTCAGGGGAGCGACACCCGCGTGGACGTTGCCGTCATCAGCAATACGCCCTTTGCGCTCAGCCCGAGGGTTGGCGCCTCGGCCCTGGTGGCCACCGTCCGGGCGGTGCGCGCGCTGGAGTCACGCAGTTCAACCGAGGCCGAGGATCTGAGTGGGCTTGATGATCCCAAGGGCCCCGATCGCCACTACGAGGCTGCCCGCATCATGGCCAGCCGACCGACAGATGAGCCCGCCTATGTGCTCGTGGACACCCGCACGCACGAGTATCTCTCCCTGGATGTCCCGTCGCTCGAGAGGCCTGGGCTGGCTGCGGTGTTGTTCGACACTGTCGGTCAGGCGCCGGTCCACGGTGAACACCGGAAGATGCTCCGGACCCTCACGGCCGCGCTCAAGGACGGGCCGTTCCCGAAGATTCGCTCCGTCAGGGACATTGAGCACCGGCAATTGGAGGCCGCGCTGGCCGCTGTTGACCGTGCCCATCGTCCCCTCCTTACCTACCTGGTTACCGAGAACGGCCGGGTGCAGAAACTTGTGGCGGCCATCCAGCGAAGGGATTGGCAGATGTTCGGGGCGTTGCTGCTGATGTCCCACGCGTCCAAGGGCACCGGCTTGGGCCTCGGTACTGCGGAGACGGACCTCATTGTCTCCGGCGTCGAGAACATGAGCCTTGAAGGGATGTACGGGGCTACGCGACTCAGTTCGGCGAACCGCGCGGTGCTGGTGGCGGGCCAACTTTTTTCCATCCCGCCCGCACTGGAACGTCTTCGCACTTCGTTTGAGGACAAATACGAAGATTCACTAACGACCCTGTTGCTGTGACCGAGACCTCGACCCAGTTTGACCTGGCTGCCGTCAATGACCGCATCTCCACAGAAAGCGCCTTCGTGGACAACCTCCTGTCCGAGGTCGGCCGCGTGGTGGTGGGGCAGCGCTACATGATTGAGCGCCTGCTCATCGGACTGCTGGCCGATGGGCACGTACTCCTGGAGGGCGTCCCCGGGCTTGCCAAGACCCTGACCGTGAGCTCGCTGGCTGCGGCCATCGGGACGCGATTCCAGCGGATCCAGTTCACTCCGGATCTTCTGCCCGCGGACCTTCTCGGAACCCTGGTCTACAACCAGAAGGAGGCCAACTTCTTCATCAAGAAGGGTCCCATTTTCGCCAACATCATTCTGGCGGATGAGATCAACCGCTCGCCGGCCAAGGTCCAGAGCGCGTTGCTTGAGGCCATGCAGGAGCGGCAGGTCACCATTGGCGAGAAGACGTTCGAACTCGAGGCCCCCTTCCTCGTGCTGGCCACCCAGAACCCCATTGAGCAGGAGGGTACCTACCCGCTGCCCGAGGCCCAGGTGGACCGCTTCATGATGAAGATCAAGGTGGGCTACCCAACAAGGGACGAGGAGCTTGAGATCATGCGCCGCATGGCGCGAACCGGGGAGCGGGATGTCATCAGGCCCGTGGTCACGCCCGAGCAGATCCTCTCCGCCCGGGAGGTCCTGAACGTGCTCTACATCGATGAGCGCGTTGAGCAGTACATCGTGGACCTTGTGGTGGCTTCGCGGAATCCCGGGAAGTACCGCATGGATGAACTCAGCAACCTGATCGAGTATGGCGCCTCACCGCGCGCCACGATCAATCTCAACCTCGCCGCCCGGGCGCACGCGTTCCTCAAGCACCGCGCCTACGTCACGCCTGAAGATGTGCGGTCCATCGCCATCGATGTGCTGCGTCACCGTGTGGCCGTGACCTATGAGGCTGAGGCCGAAGAGATTACCAGCGAGGACCTCGTACAGCGTATACTGGATCACGTAGAGGTGCCCTAGCAGGCCGCTGGTCGGCCAACTCCATGCCGCGGAACAAGCCGTTCAAGAAGGACTCGATCACCGTAGACTTTCTGTTTGACCAGCTGACGCGGACCGTCGGCCTGGATATTTCGAAGGTCAACGACGCCCCAGGTGACGAGCGGCTGGTCACCGAGTCCATCCTCCATCGTCCGGGACTGGCGCTGGCCGGGTATCTGGAGCTCTTCACCTACAAGCGCGTCCAGATCCTCGGGAATACCGAGAACCAGTACCTGGCGCACCAGAAGCCGGCGAACCGCAAGAAGGCGTTCGCAAACCTCCTGGGGTTTGAGCTTCCGTGCATCATCCTGACGGAGAGCAACCAACTGGACGTGGAGCTGGTGGAGATGGCTACCAAGGCCGGCGTCCCCGTGTTCGCGACGCCGCTGCCAAGCACCCACTTCATGTCCATCGCCCGGGACTTCCTGAGCGATCAGTTTGCGCTGCAGGTCTCCATGCACGGGGCGCTGGTGGACGTCTACGGCATCGGCCTCCTCATCATGGGCGCCGCCGGCATCGGCAAGAGCGAGGTGGCCCTGGATCTCGTGGAGCGCGGTCACCGGCTGGTGGCCGACGACGTGGTGATGGTGACCCGCAAGGAAGAGCGCGTCCTCATGGGCTCAGGGACCAACCTCGTCCAGCACTTCATGGAGATTCGAGGCCTCGGCCTCATCGACGTCCGCGCCATGTTCGGCGTCAGGGCCATCCGATTCCAGAAGCGCGTCGAGGTGGTGGTCAACCTTCATCCCTGGGACCCTGACATCGAGTACACCCGGCTCGGGATGATCGAGGACACCTATGACATCCTGGATGTGCCCCTGCCCCTCGTCAAGCTCCCCATCACCCCTGGCAAGAACGTGACCGTGCTTTGTGAGGTCATCGCCATGAACCACCTGCTGCGGCACTACGGGTACGATGCCGCCGACGTGTTTGCCGAGCGACTGGCCCGGCGCATCAAGCAGAAGTCAGAGGGGATCGAGCCCAGTCGTGGGATCGAGTACTTTGAGCACGACTACGAGTAGGGGGGAAGGCTGGGCGTTCTGGTGGTCGGCCGCCGGTCAGGTGAACGCGGGCCTGGGAGTATGCGTTGGCCACTGCAGCGGAGGGAAGCGTCGCGCGGTCGAGCGCGGCGGCCATTCTTGGCGGTGAAGTTGAATCGGCACGATATATCAACCTATCCGCCCGGATTTGTTGGCCTGAGGTTGTATAGGCCGCGATAGTGAACTTCTGCGGCCGGATTTTGGACGATTAGGTTGTCTAGGGGCCAGAGTTTCAACTTATGGGCGAGGCCAGGCGGCTCAGGCGGCTCAGGCGGCCCTGCGGTCAGGCGGCTCTGCGG
>JABDJZ010000120.1 GCA_013003255.1 Rhodothermales bacterium | reverse complement strand
GCGTCAACCTGACCCTGCGCGCAGAAGCCACGGACAACGCAGAAGCGTTCTCCAGTTCCGCCCACGACATCACGGATCGGGCCCGGACGCTGGCTTCCGCCACCTGGTCACCGAATGATTGGGACAGCGTCGGTGAGGCCGGCTCGGACCAGTTGACACCGGATCTTTCGGCGCTGATTCAGGAGGTCGTGAGCCGACCGGGCTGGAGCGCCGGAAACAGCCTGGCGTTCATTATCAACGGGTCCGGCGAGCGGACGGCTGAGGCCCACGACGGGGAGTCATCCAAGGCACCTCTGCTGCGGGTTACCTGGCAGTAGTACCTGGAATTACTATCTCAACAGCTTTGCGGGCTGGCGCCTTCGGTTGCCAGCCCGCGTTCTGTTTCTCGCTCAGGGAGACTTGTAGACCTTGCCGTCCTTCATCACAAAGGACACCGATCTCAAGAGTGAGATGTCAGCGGTGGGATCCCCCCGGACCGCCACCAGATCTGCGATTTTTCCTGCCTCGACGGTGCCCAGGTCATCCGAGCGCTCCAGAAGTCTCGCGGTCATCACCGTGGCGGACCGAATGGCGTCGATCGGAGGCATCCCGTAGTCCACCATCAGTTCAAACTCGCGTGCGTTCTGGCCGTGCGGGCACACTCCGCAGTCGGTGCCGAAAGCAATGTTGACGCCGCCGGCAAGGGCACGCTGGAAGGAGGCTTTCACGTTGGGGATGACCTCGTTGATCTTGTCGACTACCGGCGGAGGAATGTTGTCGTTCAGCGGCATCTCCTCCTGCAGGTACACACCCGCGAAGAGGGTCGGCACCAGGTAGGCGCCCGTTTCCTGGAACAGACGCACGGACTCGTCATCCGCGTAGGAGCCGTGTTCGATAGAGGCGACCCCGGCCCGGAGCGCAGCGTTGATGCCGTTAGCCTGGTGTGCGTGCGCAGCCACTTTTCGGCCCATGGAAGCCGCAGCCTGCACGATGGCTTCGAGCTCATCGTCCATCAACTGCTGCCCCAGGCCCGCGTTGGTATTGGACAGCACGCCTCCGGTAGCAGTGATCTTGATCCAGTCCGCACCCCGCTTGACCAGCGCGCGGGCAGCACGACGGCAATCGTCGGCTCCGTCACAGACGCCCACGCTGTTGTTCACGGCCTCCAGAATATCTTCGCGGTAGCCCTGTCGCTCACCGTGCCCACCCGTAGGGGTGATGCCACCAGCGGCCGCGATGATGCGTGGGCCCGGGATCAGTCCGGCATTGACGGCGCGCTTCAGGGGGAGGATGATCTCATGGTTGGCGCCCGTATTGCGCACGGTTGTGAACCCCGCCATCAGCGTGCGCTCCAGGAATGGCAGAGACTCCAGGAGGAGATCGCCATCCATCTTCGTGGTCCAGTCGTGCGGGTTCGCTTCCGGATCACGCTCACCGGTAAGATGGGTGTGCATGTCCATGAAGCCCGGCATGACGGTGTGGGCTCGAAGATCCACCACTTCGGCGCCTGGGGCACCTGCCTGCGCAGCGGACACGTACCCCGGCACCACCGCTGCGATGCGGCCGTCCTTGATGACGATGGTCTGCTCCGTTAGATCTGATTCGCCGGGGATGGCCAGGAGGCGGCCAGCGTGGAGGACAGCGTCCTGTGCGGAGGCTGGGAGTGCGGTCAGGAGGACCAACAGGAGGAAGATGATCGAACGCGGCATGGCTGTCGGAATGGTTGAAGGCCGGAATGTACGGGCTCTCGGGGATCTGGCCTTGGGGCACCGCAGGGTCATCGCCGCCCGAGTCGCGCCGGTACTCATGAAGGATCCTCGTCCCGGGGGTAGCGGCTGGCCACACGGGACAGTATGATCGGCTTCTAACCCGCTGACAGCTATGGACTTCTTTATGCAGGACGTGCTTTGGGGCGTCCCTGCGTGGCGCGTCGCGCTCGCGACCCTGTTTGTCTTCTTGGGCATGGCCCTTCGCCGACTGATCACCTATGTGTTCAGGCGATATCTGTCTGGGTACGCGGAATCCACCGAGGCCGAGTGGGATGACGAGGTTACGTCCCTGTTGCCCGGGCCGCTCAGCGTCATCGCAAAAATCGGCCTTTGGTACTTCGCTGCAAGGGCCCTTCAGATACCCAATGACCCCGTGCCGATCCGGGACGTGGTCCTTCAGGGGATTGAGATCGCGTTCTGGGTCGGCGTGGTGTGGTTGGTCTTCCGAATCGTGGATCTCATGATGTCCGCCGCCGGCCGTTTTGCGGCGACTACGGAATCAAAGCTGGATGACCAGGCCATCCCCATCCTGCAGCGTTCGGTCAAGATCGTGATCGGCACGCTTGCCGCTATCATGGTCATCCAGAACCTCGGGTACTCGGTCACCGGCATCATCGCCAGTCTCGGCGTGGGCGGGCTTGCGCTGGCCCTCGCCGCCCAGGACACCGTGGCGAACCTGTTCGGCTCCGTGATCATCTTCACGGATCGGCCCTTTCAGATCGGCGATTGGGTTGAGTTCAAAGGCATCGAGGGTACGGTTCAGGAGGTCGGGTTTCGGACGTCCGTCATCCGCCGTTTCGACAAGTCTACCGTGATGGTGCCGAACGCCGTCTTCTCCACCGAACCCGTGGTCAATCACTCCCGGCGGAATCGTCGACGGATCAAGATGACCATCGGTGTCACCTACGGCTCTTCCCGCGAGCAGATGGGGCAGCTGCTGGACGGACTTCGGCAATTGCTCAAGGAGCACGAGCCCATCGACCAGTCCTTTCATTTCGCGCACTTTGTGGGCTTTGGGGCGTCCAGCCTGGATGTCCAGATTTATTGCTTCACTACCACCACGGCCTGGACCGAATGGCTCAAGGCCCGCGAAGACCTCATGCTCAAGATCATGGCGCTGGTCGAGAGCCTCGGGCTGGAGTTCGCGTATCCGTCGCAAACGGTCTACTTACGGCAGGAGGAGTGGCCGGTGGGGGAGGCTTAGGCTTCTGGGCCGCTCACGCTGGGACCGGGCCGCCCGTGGCTCAGTCCGGATGGTCTACCCTGGGAGCGAGGTGCCCGTGGCTCAGTCCGGATGGTCTACGCTGGGACCGAGGCGCCCGTGGCTCAGTTCGGATGGTACAGAAATGTTGCGACTGCTCCTTCCGAGAGGACTGCATCGAATGCCCTGGACCCCATGCGGACCGCGAATTCTGACCGGGCCTCCGTGTCGTTCAACACGACCAGCACCAGACCTCCGTCCGGTCTTCGAAAGGCCACGTTCGGGAAGGCCGTTGAGGCGCTGGACGCAATGCGGCGCGATCCCGGCGCGACGAACTTGGCCGCGTGAGCGATGATGTAGTAGGCCGGGTTGCGCGTGACCGCATCGCCCTGAATGGTCACGGCGCCGAGGCATCGGTCGCATCCGCCCGGCGTGTGGGGATCCTGGTTCTGGTCAGCCGCCAGATTCCACTCGATCACAATGCGCGACCAGTTCCTCGTGGCGCCCACGATCAACTCACGGACGTGCCAGCGGAGGTCCCGGGCGAGACTTCCCGGAGCCCCCACCCACTGCTCCGTAAAGTAGATGCTCCGGTCGGGATGACGGTCTCGGACGGTGCTCAGCGCTTCGATCTCCCCGCCATAGAGGTGGAACGCAGTCCCGTCCACGAACGCCTTGGCCTCCGGGTCATCCAGGATGGTCAGCGGGTAGTCCGGCCGGTCCGCGTTGTGGTCATAGATGACAATCCTGGTGTCGATTCCAGCGCGTTCAAAGGCCGGCCCCAGGCTCTCTTTGATGAAGGTGGCCTGTTGGGTCGCTGGCATCAGCAGACTCGGATTATTGCCCGGGTGCAGCGGCTCGTTCTGCGGGGTGATGGCATCGATCCGGATGCCCTCGTCCGCCATCGCCTGGATGTACCGCACGAAGTACTCCGCGTAGACGTCATGGTACCGGGGGAGCAGCGTGCCTCCAACGCTGGATTCGTTCGACTTCATCCAGACGGGTGGTGACCAGGGGCTACCCATGATCTTGAGATCTGGCTGAACGGTCAGGATCTCCTTGAGGATCGGAATGAGGTGGCGTCGATCCCTATCCAGCGTGAAGTGCTCCAGTTCGACGTCGCCCGGGACCTCCGCGTAGGAGAAGACCTCGGGGTCCAGGTCAGACGCGCCGATGCTTACACGGAGGTAGCTGCCGCCAATCGAGTCCTCCCCGTGGCCGAAGAGCTCCTCCAGCAGCTGGGCCCGAGCTGCCGCCGACATTCCGTGTATGAGCGCCGCGCTGCCTCCGGTGAGTGCCCAGCCGAATCCGTCGATCTCCTGGTACGTGGTGCCCGGGTCCACGAAGATGGTATCCGTGCCGGTGGAAGGTTCGTGAGCGGCCGGATCAGATCGCTCGAAGAGGAGGGAGTTGGCGGGGTCCGTCACCCACGCCTGGACGTCCGTGGCCTTGGCCGGGTTGTTGACTTGCGCCTGGACGTCCGTGGCCCTGGCCGGAGCGCCGAGCCTGCTGTCCGCGTTCTGGCACCCGACCAGCGCGATGGCCATGATCAGGGTTATCGCTCGATTCATATGGGCCAGCCCCGCGCTGACCTACTCGCCCTCTATGGCCCGGGACTCGTGCTTCACCCAGTCCACCTCCATCACCCACGTGGTGTCCATGGGGGAGTCGTCAATCTTGGCGAAGTTCAGAATCGCGAAGAGCGGCTCCGAGATCACGTTGGCGAGGCTGTCGTTGCGCGCGACCTCCACTCCATTGAGCAGAAAAATCAGGTCATCGTCCTGCCACTCGACTCCGTACTCCTGGTATTCGTCCAGGTCGGCATCCAGGTCGCGCTGGTAGGTCCACCAATCGCCGTTGCAGTCTTCCTCTTCGAGCTCGATGATGGAGCGAGCGACGTAGTGATCCGGTGGCGCGGCCGTTCCGTGGTGTTCGAAGACATCGATCTCGCCGGAGCCGAACTTGGGCCAGCAGATGTCCTCATTGTCCTCCTGGACCGGCGGCTCATCGTTGCGCGCGCCGAGCAGCCACCAGGCCGGAAACATGCCCGGCGTGCCGCTATTGGGCACCCGCAGCCTGGCCGTCCATCGACCGCCCGCAAATTCCTGCAGATTCTTGGAGGCGATCCGGCCGGCGACGTACTGCGTCGGGGGATGCTGCTCCCCGAACTTGCTCATGTTGTCGCATTCGATGGGTTCTCCGAGGTCGATCACTCGAACTTTCAGCGTGCCGTCAGAGACCTCGCGGGTGCCTTCGGCGCCGTCGCGCAGGTAGCACTGGTCCTCGTTGTTCACCCAAAGGATCTGGTCCTGCCAGTTCTCTGGGTTGAATGTGTCGAAATCGTCGAAGAAGTCGGTTTGCCAGCCGTTGTTGGTGGCTTCTTCTGCCGGAGCGGCGCAGGCTGGGAGCAGCAGGGTGAGGGCGAGGAAGGGGAGGAGTCGGTTCATGGGTTGGCTGCGTGGCGAGGCTTTCGTGCGAGGGGCGTTGCGTAATTGGACTTCGCGTCTTTCTACGCGGACGGCGGCGGCTGGTCTCCGCGTTCCGCCGCAAGGATGTTCAGATCCAGCGGGCGGGTATACATCTGCAACTGCCCGTCGGGTGTGCGTGGCCATTCAGCTTCCGGCCGATCCCAGTAGAGTTCAACGCCGTTCTCATCCGGGTCGCGGAGGTAGAGGGCTTCGCTGACGCCGTGGTCGGCAGCGCCGTCGAGGCGGATACCGGCGTTGAGGACCCTGTGCAGCGCGTCCGCGAGCTGGGATCGCGTCGGGTAGAGGAATGCCACGTGGTAGAGTCCGGTGGCGTTCGGGGGAGGCGGGGAGCCGCCGGCGCTTTCCCAGGTGTTGAGGCCGATGTGGTGGTGGTACCCGCCGGCGCTGAGAAAGGCCGCGCTGGAGCCCAGACGCTGGGTGACCTCGAATCCGAGGACGTCGCGATAGAAGGCCAGGGAGCGGTCAAGGTCGGCGACCTTGAGGTGGATGTGGCCTACGCGGACGTTGGGGTTGATGGGCATTTGGGGTGCGGGGGGCGTGGCGTTGTTGCGGGTGGCCGGGGCCGAGCGCGTTGTTGTCGGTGTCTGCGGCCGCGGCCGGGGCCGGACCGGGGCTCCAAAGTTGAATCGGGACCGCAGATTGAACCTAATTGCCCAAAATGGCTCTCCCGAAGTTCACTGAGCTCCCAAATCGAACTTCAGCACCCCAAATTCGGGTCCCGAGGTTGAATACGGGCCGCTATTTGAACTTCGGTCCTCGTGGCGCGCCTCGCCGGGCTGTCCAGGCGGCGACTGCGCAGCGCAAGTCAGGGCACGCCGCCGAGAAGGGAATCCCCCACAATCGCAGCGTGGATCCACCGCTGCCCCAAGATGCTCCAGAATCATAGCGTGTCAGGTGGACAAAAGCCGACTCCAAGCTCATGCATGCATTCAAGCCCGTGCTCTTCGGAATCCTGGTAGTCCTGGCCGGCTTCGGTTGCCAAGCTCAACGCGACGTTGCCACCCGAGTCGTTCCGCCGGAAAGAGCCCGAATGATGGACGCCGATGCCGCGAGTTTCCACCGGGGCATCACGCTTCAGGTCGGGTGGCGCAACTATCGCGAAAGTGAGACTGTGCGGAATGAAGACGGGAGCCTTTCCATCGAGACGTCAGACTCCACGGGCGTAGCGCCGTCAATCATGATCGTGGATCCTCTGACCGAGGAGCCGCTTTGGCTGAGCATGGGGATGGACGACGCGCTGTTCGGACGACTGATCAAGCACAGCCTAATGACGCAGGTGCCCATCTATCGTCCGTTTGAGACCTACATGGAAGAGGCATCGTGCTCGCGATGCCATCCCGGAGACAAGATCCCGCTCGGTGACTGGTGGCGAGGCGGGGAGCGGTAGCCTATGAGAATCTGGATTACCCGAGCGCTGCTTGTTGCTGCATGGGTGCTCGCGACGCACGGCGCACTTGCGCTGGTCGATCAGTTGAGTGCGGACTCGGCTTGGATCGGCCCGGTGGCGTTCCTCGCGGTCAGTGCCGTCATGATCTGGCTCGGTGCTCACCTGGACGAGACGCCCGTGTGGAAGCGGCCGGTAGGGAAGTAGAGCCTGCTCCGGTGCAGCCAGCGGCGCCACAGACCTGACGCCTAAAACCAAAAAGCCCTAATGCCATGCAGAACAGGGCAGTAGGGCTAAAATGGTGGGTCCTAGTGGACTCGAACCACCGACCTCTACGATGTCAACGTAGCGCTCTAACCAGCTGAGCTAAGGACCCTTTGCGCCTCTCCGCCTAGGCGGGGTTGGCAAGGTCGACGAAGATAGACTCAGCGGTGTTCGAACGTCAAGCACTTGACGCGCTCTTGACGCAGAAGCGGAGAGCTGGTGTGGGCCCCGGGGGTGGGCGGCCGGTCCAAGACCATCGCCAACCGCGCGCGCCGCACTTGGC
>JABDJZ010000105.1 GCA_013003255.1 Rhodothermales bacterium | reverse complement strand
GGTATGAATCGCATTGCTTCTGTATGTGCGCCCGTGGCGCTCCTGTGTCTTCTTGCGGCGTGTGTCGAACCGATAGCGGCGCCCGAGTTCGTCCCGGCCGACATTGAAGAACAGGTGCTCGCGGATCCCAAGCTTGTCAACGGCCATCTGCTTACAGAGACGGCGCTGACCACAACCGCGGGCAAGGATGATCCGGACGAGATTCGCATCATCATCCGCATGCTGGAGCCCAAGGGTGACGCGGATGGTTTTCTCAAGCGGCACGGCTTCCTGAAACGTCACGGCTTCCTGAAGCGCCACAGTGTATCAGGAGAGGTAACGGATCTGGCCGCGGCGGTGCAGCTGGACAAAGCAGAGATCCAGAAGACATTTGGCCTTCAGCCGGACCAGGACATCATCATGCCGGCACTCGGACACCTGCTGGCGCAGCCTGAAGTGTTCGAGATTGAGCCGGACCTGAGGGTGACAGCCGAGGCCGTTTCAATGAGCCCGGCCGGGGGCAATCAGACCGTCCCGTGGGGCGTTCCCCACATTGGGGCGCCGGTTCCGGGCCTGAGCGAGGCCAAGCTGTCAAATGTCCACCTCTATGTGCTGGACACGCGCGTCAACGAAGACGACGTCAATCTTGTTGAGGAGATCGAGTTGGTCAAGAAAACCGGTCAGGACGAGTACACCCACGGGTATCACATTGCCGGGACTGCTGGAGCACTGAACAATGACACGGGGGTGCTGGGCGTAGCTCCCGGCGTTTCCATCCACAACATGGTGGTCCTGAACAAATTTGGGATGACCTCCATGTCCGTGGTCATCGATGCCATCAACCGCATTATTGAGCGAAAGGAGGCTGATCCCAATACGCCTGTGATCATGTCCCTCAGTTTTGGCGCCTACATCGGCGTTCCCTGGAAAACAGCGCTGGACAAGGCACTCACGACTGCCAGTGAGAAGGGGATCATCGTCATTGTCTCGGCAGGCAATGATGGAAGAGCCGCCAGTAAGGCCACTCCCGCGCACGCGGATGGTGTAATCACGGTCGGTTCGCACGGTCCTTCCAGAGATCACTCATCGTTCTCCAACTATGGCGAAGGCGTCGACATCCTGGCCCCGGGCGAAGACATTCTGTCGCTTGGGAAGATCAGCAAGAAAAAGATTGTGTTGCTGCTGGGTTCGGGTACGTCCTTTGCAGTACCACACGTAGCAGGAGCGGTCGCAACAGTCCTCGCAGAGAAGCCAAGCCTGAACCATGAACAGGTTCTCGCCGAGATCTCTTCGCCGGGCTGCGTTACGGGCGTTCCAGCCGGCACGACAACATCGTGCGTCTTACTCGACTAGGTTTTACGGGTGTCTCAGGTGAGACACTTGTGAGACACGGATGAGACACCGGAACTGTCTCATCCACCGGTTTGGGTAGATGCTTGGGATTGGAAGAGGGGTCCGATTCCTGGCCATCGCCCGAACTTGGGAATGCCGCTCGACGATTAGTCGGGCGGCATTCTCTATTTTGTGTCTATGCGTGTTTCCACGATTTCAGTGCTGCTGCTGGCCGCACTGCACCTCTCGGGCTGCCGTGACTCGGTGGATTCCGTGGAGATCCGCTTCGACATCGATATGTCTGGGGAGGTACGGTCCGGCAGTTTCAACCGGGCGACCGATCTGGTTGGAGTAAGAGGCTCTGTCCAGCCGCTCTCCTGGGGCGAATCCCTGATCGCGGCGGATGCCGACGGCGATTCCGTATACACCCTGCGGGTACAACTCCCTGTGAGTGCCGAGCCGGCCCGCTACAAATTCAGGATGGAACGCGCGAACCCCGGAGAGGGGTGGGAAGATGGTCGAGATCGACTGGTACCGCGCGATGGAGGGCCTCGGGTCGTGGCCCGGGCGTTCAATCAACCGCCTCCGGCTCCCCAGACGGAGCTCACCGGAGACATCCGGCACCATGCCTCAGTCTCCTCCGGCTTCCTGGATCAGCCGCGCGACGTCCGGGTGTACCTGCCCCCGGGGTATGCAGACTCGGAGCACCGTTACCCGGTTCTTTACCTGCACGATGGGGGGAATCTGTTCGACGCCGCGAATGCCGGATTCGAGTGGCACGCCGACGAGGCCGCTGAAGCGCTGATTTCGGGTGGTGAGATCGAGCCGCTCATCATCGTCGGCGTGGACGCAACGGCTGCCCGCATGACAGAGTACACCCCGGGCCCGGAAGGTGAGGCGTATGGGCAGTTCCTGACGCGGGAACTGAAGCCATTCATGGACGCCACCTATCGCACGGATCCAGCCCGCGCGTCTGTGGGTGGCTCGTCTCTGGGTGGGCTGATTTCAGTCTTCCTGGGTGCGAGGTACCCTGAGGTCTATGAGGGCATTCTGGCTGCGTCTCCCTCGGTCTGGTGGGATGACCGGAGCATCCTTGGTCTCGTTGA
>JABDJZ010000102.1 GCA_013003255.1 Rhodothermales bacterium | reverse complement strand
TCGCAGATCGAGCACATGGGCAGCGTAGCTGCTGTGGCAGAAATAGGCGGCGACGCCACGATGGACCCCGGCCGGCACTGGTTCGCCCCAGCCTGACTTCTCGCGCACCAATTCCAGGACGCCGGCCAGGCGCTCGGGATCATAGTCGTTGCGTTCTCCAACCGGATTGTCGGCTGCCCGCTGCAGGAGTTCGAGCCGCAGATCGATTGGGTCCTTGGCCATGGCCTCGGCCACTTCGTCCAGGAAGGACTGCTCCACGCCCGCAATGAAGTTGGATCTTGGAGCGCGGAAGGCCCCAATGGTGATGTTGGAGGGGATGGACCAGCCCTCAGCCAGGTAGTTATCCACCGAACCCGCCGGAAACCGGTTTGCGAACAAAGGGCTCTCGGGGATTCCTCCCGCCTTGACGTGGAAGCCAATCAGGTTGCGGTCGGCATCAAGAGCAGCCCGGTAGGTGGCATGGTAGGTGGGGCGGTACACCCCAAAGCTCATGTCATCCTCGCGGGTGTACATCAGCTTCACTGGTGCACCCACCCGCTGCGAGATTACTGCAGCCTCAACGAGGTAGTGGCTGTAGGCTCGGCGCCCAAATCCGCCACCCATCCTCGTCAGCTCGATCTCGACGTTTTCGATCGGCATCCCGAGTCGCGCTGCCAGGGTCTGCTCAATGATCTCCGGTGCCTGGATCGGCCCGGAGAGCACGGCACGATCTGCGGTGACATCTGCCACACAGTTAATCGGCTCCATGGGGTTGTGTGCCAGGAATGGTGCGGTGTAGGTCCGCTCGATGACCTGGTCGGCGTCCGCGAATGCGGCCTCGGGGTTCCCGTCGCGACGGGCTACCCGGCCCGGCATTGCTGCCATTTCCGCCATGGCTTCGGCGTGTCCGGAGGAGCTTTCGAGGGCAGTCGGTACCGGCCCTCCCTCCGCGATGGGTTCCCATTCGGCCTGCAACGCGCGCTTGGCCTTCATGACTTGCCAGGTAGAATCGCCCACTATGGCCACCAACTCCGGAAACGCGTTGGTGTCGAAGAAATTGCGACGGTAGTCGTCGGCGTACGTCTGGAATGCGAACACCTCCCGGATGCCGGGCATCGCCTCAATAGAGGCCGCGTTCACTGATTTCAGGGTCATCCCGAACGCGGGGGGTGCGGCGACCATGGCCACAAGAAGGTTGTCGCCGTACCGGTCCATGGCGTAGAGCGGCTTGCCGGTGACGATGTTTTTGGCCTCGACGTTCTTCCGGGAAGTACCGATGATCTTGAAGTCACTCGCGTCCTTCAGCGGTACCTCATCCGGTATTGAGACTTTGGCGGCCGCTGAGGCCAGTTCGCCGTAGCCGGCCGAGCGACGTGAACCCTCGTGGCGCAGAATGCCGGCTTCAGTGGTTACCTCTTCAACCGGGACCTCCCACAGCTCCGCAGCAGCCTGACGCAGCATGTGCCGAGCGGCACCGCCGGCCATTCTAAGGCCGGACCACGCATTTCGAATTCCCTGACTTCCGCCCGTGAACTGCCGGTTGAAGACCGCAGCGTTGAAGTTGGCCTGCTGTACGACCACGTTCCGCCACGCCACGTCCAGCTCTTCGGCGACGATCATGGGCATCGAAGTCTGCACGTTCTGGCCGAACTCCGGGTTCGGTGCCATGATGGTCACAACCCCGTTATCTCCGATAGTCACGTAGCCGTTGATCTCGAACCATTCGTCGGGCATTGTGATGCCCGGGTCCGCCTGGCGACAGCCAGCCAGCCAATTGAAGCCAATCATCATCCCGCCGCCGGCGAGCGCGGAGGCTTTCAGGAATGAGCGTCTATTGAGAGAGGTCTTGACAGTGGCCACAACGATTCGGGGTTGGGTGGGCGGAGGTCCGGCTGCTAGCTTAGCCAGGCGGATGCGCTATTTGGCGGCGGTCTTGATAGCGGCGTGAATGCGGGTGTAGGTCCCGCATCGACAGATATTCCCGCTCATGGCTGCGTCGATCTCCTCGTCCGTGGGCGACGGGTTGGACTCGAGCAGTGCTGCCGCACTCATTATCTGGCCGGCCTGGCAGTACCCGCATTGCGGAACGTCGTGCTCCAGCCAGGCCTCTTGGACGGGATGTTGACCGTCTTCAGAAAGTCCCTCAATCGTGGTGATTCGCTGTCCGGACACCGCCGAGACGGGCAAGGTGCAGGAGCGGATGGCTGCGCCGTTCAAATGGACAGTACACGCCCCACACTGTGCGATTCCACACCCGTACTTAGTGCCGACGAGCTGGAGGGTGTCCCGGAGAACCCACAGGACAGGAGTGTCGGCGTCGACCTCGACGGCCACGTTTTCACCGTTCACGGTAAAGGAGTATCGAGGCATTGCTTCTTGCGTCTTGGTGGGTGTGCCAGAATAGGTTCCGGCGGTGACACATGCGTCCTTTGGCGGGTCTCCGTAAGTACCTTGAGGTCTTGCTGAGGAAAGCACCCAGCGAGCGCTCCAGTCCGGCAACCACCCAGCATCCGACACAACATGAAGGGATCCATCCTGCTCGTGCTCGTCGCAATCCTCACCGCACCATTTGCCCTGGCGCAGGAGTCCTCGGCTGAACAGGAAATAAGAGACCTGTCCAAAGCCAAGTGGCAGTGGATGGCGGACAAGGATGCGGACCGCCTCGACTCTCTATTCCACGAAGGCGCCCGGTTTGTCCACATGGGTGGCACCTGGGGCAAAGAAGCCGAGGTGGGGATCATTCGGAGCGGGCGAATCCACTACAAGAAGGCTGACGTCCATGAGGTGGCCGTGGAGGTGTCCGGGGATACTGCCGTCCTTTGGAATCGCATTACACTACTGGCCGTGGTAGGGGGCAACGAGGTGACGAACCCCTTCACGGTTACGGAGGTGTATCAGAGGAGTGGCGACAGTTGGCAGATGCTCGCGCTCACATTCAGCAGCGTCATGGATGGACACAGCATCAGGTGAT
>JABDJZ010000068.1 GCA_013003255.1 Rhodothermales bacterium | reverse complement strand
GATCAGGAACAGTGGTACTCGCTGGGTCGCGGGGTCAACAGCACCGTCCGCGCGCTTGCCATGGACCAGGAGGGCCGCGTCTATGCGGGCGGACTCTTCACCCGGGCAGGCAGCATGGACGCACGTTACGTAGCGGTCTGGGACCCGGCCGGTTTCCATTGGTCCAATCTCGGGGAGGGACTGAGCAACATGGTGCGAGGGATCGCCGTCGGACCGGAGGGCGATGTCTGGGTCGCCGGGACCTTCACCAAGGCGGGCGGCATGGAGTCCATCGGCGTGGCCAACTGGAGCCCCGCCACCGGAGCGTGGTCGCCTGTGGATGCTGGGGCCGATGCTACGGTGACCTCTCTAGCGTGGGTGAGGGCCAAGGGGCAGCCCAACCGCCTGTTCACCGGGGGCTATTTCCGACGAATGGGCTCGGAGGTGTCGAACCATATCGGCGAATGGATCCCCGCCAACGCCACCTGGACCGCAGCTGAGGCGCCAACGGCGGTGTCTCTGGAAGTCTACCCGAATCCAGCGTCCAACTACCTGCGCATCCGGCTTGAAAGACCTACAGAAGCGCGTCTGGGGCTCTATGATCTACTCGGACGGCGTGTAAGGGCGTGGGAAGCCCTCCGAGCCTCAGAAACGGAGATCAGCCTTCAGGGGCTAACCAGCGGTGTCTATGTGCTACGCGGCACGCTGGGCCCATCAGAGTATCACCGCGCCATCACGGTCATTCGATGACCGGGTAGCGGATTGAATCCCTGCCCGCTGGCACGGCGGGCAACCAAGGGAGTAGTGCCGATGAACCGGGGGAAGCCTCGCCACAGCCGTGGTGGGGCTTCACTCGTTAAGGGAGATTTGCGGCCCGAACGGGCGATGCCGACACGCCCTCTGGAAGCTGGCCACAAAAAAATGGCCCGGGCAGCTAGGCTGTCCGGGCCGCGCCCTCGATCCGTTTTACAGGAAGCGAGTGCCGATGTACAGAATTGGAAACGAGGCTCGAATGGCGATTCGCGGCTCAGAAGGGCAAATGTCCGAAATCTGCTGCGATTTGGGCGATTGTGTCCGATTTGTTGCACTCTTGGACGCCTTTGCGGGCAGACTGCAGCGGCGGACTCAACGCTTGGCAATCTGGAATCGCAACGTCCCCGGGGACACGGGCTGAGATGGCCCGCTGGCCGCGTGCGTAAATCCGGACCACCGTTCCTGGACTGCGGAAGGCGGGTAGACCATCGGAATCCGAACGTACGCGGCCGAATCGGCCGGCCAGGATTCCTGATGCAGCCAGTATTCGCCCGCCTCCTGGCCCCGTCGCAGGCTCAGTACCGCCCAGGTGGTGTCAGGGATGAACCCCAATCGACTCGAGAGTGGGCCGATTGAGTCCGGAATCACAACATCCCGGGATCCCGAAATGCCGCCGTATCCAGCGCGGTAAGCATAGGCGGAGACCCAGACGCCACGGGTATCGCCTTCGTAGCCCACCGATCCGACAAACCGGTCCGAGTCCTCGTGGGCAATGGAAGGAGCCTCATCCCAGCCATACAGCTTGACCCGGTTCATCCGGCCGGAAAGGTCGGAGAGGCCGATGATCTTGAAGGACATTCCGTCCGGCACCTCAGACAGATCAAACCGAACGCGGAAATCCCAGTCGTGCCGGTCCGTCGGGGAGCCCCAGAACAGGGAGCGCCGCAGCACCGGACCCGCCCACTGCGAGCCGGGCTTGATCGAGAAGGACCAGACCCGTCCGAAGGGACCCGGATCGGCATCCTGAGGAGGATCACTTCCCATGAAAACCAGGCTGGTGGCGGCGACCAACAGTCCTCCGAGCCCCGTGGCGATGCGTCCAAACCATGTCACGACCGATCCGCCACGACAGCGAGGAGTCTGCCGTCCGGGCTCACGGCCAGGCGGGTGGTCCCCGCAAGACCCAGATCGCCAACTTCTTCCCAATCGACCATTTCACCGGGGGTGTAGCGGTAGAGCGTGCCGTCAATAGCCATCAACACGGACCCGTCCGGTCCAAGCGCGAAGTCCTGACCGCCTTCGAGCGGGACGGCAATGCTCCCGGATTCTCCGGAGTCCCAGTCGAACACTCGAATCTCGCGGTAGCCTTCCTCCACGTTGACCAGGTACGCCGATGCGCGCCGGCCCGGCACCTGGTGAAGTGATCGCCCCACGTTGCTGGCGATGATGGTGGTATCCGCGGTACCTGCCTCCACCAGCTGAAGAGTAGCAGGCCGACCGAGGCGGAAGAAGAGTACCCGATCCGCGTCAACCCAGGTGTGATACCCAACCCGATCAATGTCCGCACCGGGCATCGGCTCGGCGCCATCCCCAAGCGGGTAGTGCCAGAGTTCCTGTACCCCATCGAGATCCATCCGGATGGCCGAGAACCGGTTCGGATCGCCACCGGTGACGGTATGCGAGTATTCGCCCTCCGCCGTCTTGGTTACCTGTGTGGTTTCACCGCCGTCAATGGCATACGAGAACGTGTCCATGTTGCCGGTCCTGTCTGAGGTAAACAGGATGTGGG
>JABDJZ010000058.1 GCA_013003255.1 Rhodothermales bacterium | reverse complement strand
TTCCCATGGCGTCTCGATTTGAAAAGTCGTACCGCAGTATTGCCTCAGTTTTATCATTCAGTGAAGCAACGCCGAAGACGGAGACGCCCATGCGATCCAGTTCGCCGGTTTCGTCCTCAGGTCGAACGGGGCTGAAGTAACCTTCCAGCCCCAGGCGGAAGCCATCAAAACGATACCCAACGAATGCGTTGCCGGTTACGATTGACCCGCCTTCGAGCGCGGCGTAATCACCGCCGATGGACCATGTGAGCGCTTCACCTTCCGACTGAATCTGACCGTAGACGCGCTTCTGGCGATTGGTCTCTTCGCCGTTGCTGCTGTTGTTGGCGATCATAAGTCCGTATTGCAGGTTCCCAACGGGTCCCTGAAAGGATAGGCCGAAGTCGCGCGAGCTCACGATCTTCTCGCGATCCATGATGGTCTTCTCCAGGGAACGGTACCCATAGAATGCTTCGGAGACCACATAGGCCGGCGGGTTGCTAATACCGGCGATGATACGATGCCCCTCGCCAAGTGCGTTGTCCCACCGCAGGAAGAGGTCCTTGACGTAGGGATCCGAGTCGTCATCGGCCTCCAGGCGCACACGGACTCGCATGTCGCTATTGACGCGGTAGTCCGAGGTCAGTCGCACCCGGCGATAGCCGAAGCCGTTGTCGCCTGCGGCGTCGCCCGGGTCGCTGACTACGTAGTTGTAGTCCATGAACATGACGCCCCGAAGCTGAAGAGATTCAGCGTTACGGAGCGTAGTTTGCGCCTGAGAGGTCTGAGTTAAAGGCAAGACGGCCAGCATCAAGAGAGCCGACAACAGGGAGAGGGTAGCCAGTCTGTTAGACATGCGGAGAGAGTTGTTGTGCCACATTTCCGTGAGTGAACGGCAGAAGGTGTTAACTCTCCGTTATCTGGTTGTTAGCCCCGTATTACCGTAATGTTAAGCGCATAACTAAAGCGCCATCTTGAGTTAATGGGCGACTCGTTGGACATCGCAGGAATGGTCATTGGCCTTTTGGGGGGACTCGCGCTCTTCCTCTACGGCATGGAGAAGATGACCGACTCGCTCAAAATTGTGGCGGGTCATCGGCTGAAGGCCGCCTTGAGCGGGATGACCAAGGGGCGCATCAGGGCTGCCTTTACCGGCGCTCTTGTGACAAGCGTGATCCAGTCCTCCTCCGTGACCACCGTGTTGGTGGTTGGTTTTGTATCCGCAGGATTGCTGACACTCGCCGGTGCCGTCGGCGTCATCATCGGAGCCAATGTCGGCACGACGATCACGGCGCAGATCGTGGCGTTCAAGATCACGAAGTACTCCCTCGTGCTGGTAGCTGGAGGGTTTGCGCTTTCATTCCTGAGCAAGAAGAATCGCACCAAGCACTATGGTCACATGGTGCTCGGCTTGGGTTTGGTGTTCTTCGGAATGGAGTTGATGAGCCAGGCCACGTACCCGCTTCGGAGCTACGATCCGTTCATCGCGGCCATGCAACGGATGGACTCGGCCTGGCTGGCCATTCTGTTGTCCGCCGGTTTCACGGCTCTTGTTCAGAGTTCGTCCGCGACCACCGGCGTGGTCATTGTTCTGGCCGGTCAGGGCTTCATCACGCTTGAGGCGGGCATCCTCCTGATCTTCGGCGCGAATATCGGGACTTGTGTCACGGCCCTCATTGCGTCTGCCGGAAAGAGCAGGGAAGCGGTCCGCGCAGCACTTGTACACGTTGTGTTCAATGTGGCCGGGGTGCTCCTGTGGGTAGCCTTTGTCGATGACCTCGCCACCGTGGTGGAGCGGATTTCTCCCGCGTCTGCAGATCTCTTCGGCGCCGACCGGCTGGCTGCGGAGACCCCGCGCCAAATCGCCAACGCGCATACGCTCTTCAACGTCGTGAATACCGCCATCTTCCTCTGGTTTACGGGGCCGATTGCATGGATGGTCACGAAGCTGGTGCCGGACAGAGCGGTGGAAACAGGCCCAATGGTCATCAAGCCGCGGTACCTGGATCCGGTCCTCCTGGATACCCCAGCGCTTGCGTTGGACCGCGTGCGCATGGAACTCCGTCGCATGGGCGAACGGGCGTACGACATGGTGGGCGCCTCTTTGGACATCACGCTAACAGGCACCCAGGAGCAGCTGGATGCCCTGGCAAGTCAGGACGATGAAGTCGATGCGCTCCACGCCGCGATCATCGGGTACCTCGGGAGACTCTCCATCGGTAGCCTGGACGCGCAGGGTGCTGCGCAAATGTCCCAGTACATGGCAGCAGCCAACCAGCTGGAAAACATCGGCGACATGGTGGAGACCAATCTCGTGGATGAAGGAAGGGTCAGGTTGAAGCAGCAGTTGCAGGTCAGCGAAGGAACCCGGGAGCACCTCGTGGAGCTACACCGCGAGGTTACGGACGCCCTGCTCCTCGCGATTGAAGCCCTGGACTCGCAGGACAAGGCCATCGCCAAGCGTGTGACCGGGATGAAGAAGAAGCTCAACAAGCGACTCGATGCGGCTGAGGGACACATTTCCGAGCGCCTGTCGGTGCGTGAGGCTAACCGGCTCCCCCTGTTTACTCTTGAAAGCGAGATGATCGAGTACCTGCGCAGGGTGTACTACTTCTCGAAGCGCATCGCAAGGGGTGTCATTGACCAGGCGAACGCCAAAGAGAAGGCGGCTGCTGCCTGAGACTGTGGCGGTGTATATTTAAGGTTCGCGTAGGCGTCCGATGACCCGGATGACCAACCCAGCGTTCAGCAAGGAAGGGAAACAGGCAGCGCACATGAGCAACGGTTTTTCGTTTGAGTCCAGATTGGCAGATCGCGTCCTGGGTGTTCCGCCCAGCGGCATTCGGCGCTTCTTTGATATAGCCGCTACCATGGATGATGTCATCTCCCTGGGCATTGGCGAACCGGATTTCGTATCGCCCCCGGCCATCATTGAAGCGGCGAAGGCTTCCATGGACGAGGGGAAAACCGGATACACCTCCAACGCGGGCATCATCGAGCTGCGCGATGGCATCTCCGAAGAGATCCAGCGGCTGTACGGGGTCCGCTATGACCCGGCATCGGAGATACTGGTCACCGTGGGCGTTTCAGAGGCACTCCAGCTGGCCATGCTGGCCCTGCTGAACCCGGGGGATGAAATCCTGATACCGGAGCCCTGCTTTGTCTCGTACGGACCGGCCGCTCAGTTCGCGGGCGCGACGGTGGTCTACGTGCCCACTTCCGTCGAAAATGACTTTCAGGTGACCGCCGAGGACATTGAGGCCCGGATCACGCCGCGCACCAAGATGGTCTTCCTGTCCTATCCCTCGAATCCGACTGGAGCTGTTCTGAGAAGGGAAGTCCTCGAAGAGATCGCAGAGGTCATCGTCAAGCATGACCTCGTGGTGCTGTCCGATGAGATCTATGACCGGCTGGTATACGGGTCGGCATATGAGGCCGGCCACACCTGCTTGCCATCTATCGACGCCCTGAGAGATCGCACCGTGCTCCTCGGCGGGTTTTCGAAGGCCTACGCCATGACGGGCTGGCGCGTCGGATATGCGTGCGCCCCCAAGGCCGTCTATGACATGATGTACAAGCTGCACCAGTACATCATTATGAGTGCGCCCACCGCGGGTCAGTGGGGGGCACTGGCCGGATTGCTGCACTGCCAGGATGACGTGGAACGGATGCGGCAGGCGTACGATACCCGACGCCGAACCATCGTTGATGGATTCCGGGCGGCCGGATGCCCCACGTTTGAACCGGAGGGAGCATTCTACTGCTTCCCGGACATTACCTCGACCGGGCTCAACTCGGAGGACTTCGCTCAGGAATTGCTTCACGAGGAGCACGTTGCCGTCGTCCCCGGAGACGCCTTCGGTCCCAGTGGCGCCGGATTCGTCCGATGCTCCTATGCCACGTCGCTGGAGAAGATTGAAGCTGCGGTCGCCAAGATTCAGCGGTTCACCGAGAAGCGCCAAAGCCAAGCAGCGGTCACCGGATGAGTCGCTCAGGCGCTACGTTCTTCACGGCGGTTCTGGCGTTGCTGGCCCACCTGACTTTGGGTTGGGTAGCCGTGATTCCTGCCGCCGCGCTCGGGGGCTTTCTCGTCGAAAAGCGGGGAGCGACCATCGGGCTCGTCGGCGTTCTGACGGCCTGGGGGCTTCTCGTGGCCTACAGTTACGCCATTGCCCCCGGACCCACCCAGGAGATGACTCGGGTGGTCGGGGCGCTTGCCGGGGGACTGCCGTCCGTGGCCATTCCGGTTGCCACTTTGCTTGTCGGCGGCCTGCTTGGTGCCACGGCGGGCTGGGCGGGCAGTAGCCTTCGAAACATTCTCAGGTAGTCAGGGCGTTTATCGGCGCCGCCGGACCTGCCGGCATCGTCATTCACCGTATCAGGAAACAGTCTATGGACCGCGAACAGACTCGCGATTTGCTCGAGCGTGCGTTCACGCTAGGGAGGTATCTTTGACGTCACTTCAAGACAGGAAGAGATAGACGAGCTGGCCAGTCGGCGCCTGGACCCATCCTTTTGGGACAATCCGGTGGAGGCGCAGCGGGTGGAGAAGGCCATCGCCGCCCAAAAGGTCTGGCTAACCGCGTGGGAGTCCATCAAGGGCCGTGCGGAGGACATCCAGACGCTGATTGAGATGGCGGACGAGGAGGATGACGCTGATCTGGGCGCCGAGATTTCCCGCGAGAGCGTCAAGCTCAGCAAGGAGGTCGAGGAGCTTGAGCTCAAGCGCATGCTTGCGGGTCCGGACGACCAGCGCGATGCCATTATCACCGTCAACCCGGGTGCGGGTGGGACAGAGGCCCAGGATTGGGCAGACATGCTGGTCCGGATGTACTCCCGGTGGGGGGAACGCGCCGGCTTCAACGTCCGCCTCATGGAGTACCAGGAGGGCGACGGCGCAGGCATCAAGAGCGCCACGATCGGAGTCTCAGGTCCGTTTGCATTTGGCTACCTGAAGGGTGAATCCGGCGTTCACCGTCTGGTGCGCATCAGCCCGTTCGACTCGAGTGGGAGGCGGCATACCAGTTTTGCCTCCGTTTTTGTGTATCCGGAGATCGATGACACCATCGACGTCGAGCTGTCATCTGACGAGATCGAGTTGCAGACTTTTCGATCAGGAGGTAAAGGCGGCCAGAACGTCAACAAGGTGGAAACCGGTGTACGCCTGATCTGGACCGGCCAGCTGTCAGACGGCTCTGACGCCAAGGTCGTCGCCGAGTGTACCGAGGAGCGGAGTCAGCTTCAGAACCGGGAGCGGGCCAAGACCATGCTGAAGAGCCGCGTCTATCAGTTGGAGCGCGACATTCAGGAGGCAGCCAAGAACGCGGTTGAGGGCTCGAAGAAGAAGATCGAATGGGGCTCACAGATTCGATCCTACGTGTTTCAGCCCTACACCATGGTGAATGACCATCGCACGGAGACCAAGCTCACGGATCTGAACTCCGTCATGGACGGTGATCTGGATCCGCTTATCCGGGCGTACCTGCTTCAGAACGCGGAGGCGTAGTAATGGCGGATCGGTTTGACTACCTGGTAGTGGGTAGTGGCGCGGCTGGACTCTCGTTCGCACTCGCGGTGGCCGAGCATGGCTCGGTGGGCGTAGTGACGAAGAAGGAATCAGCCGAATCGAACACGAACTACGCCCAGGGCGGCATCGCCGCCGTCGTTGACAAGGCAGACAGTGTTGAGGCGCACGTTCAGGACACGCTGATTGCCGGTGCCGGCCTGTGTGACGAAGAAGTGGTTCGCCTCGTAGTGCAGGAGGGACCTCGTCGCATCGCCGAACTCGAAGCCCAAGGGGCCGACTTCAGCAAGCGCGGCAAAGCCTTGCACCTGGGCAGGGAGGGGGGGCACTCCGCACACCGGATCGTGCACGCAGCAGACGCCACGGGCCGGGAAGTTGAGCGAACTCTCCTTGATCAGGCTCGGGCGCACCCCAACATTCAGCTGTTTGAGTATCACTACGTGGTGGAGCTCATCACGGAGCACCACCTGGGCGAGGTGGTCTCACGCGACAAACCAGCCCGACATTGTTACGGGGCCTACGTATTGGACGAGGATGCCGGTCAGGTGCATCGCGTTCTGGCAAAGGTCACGATGTTGGCTACGGGCGGCGCAGGACGGGTGTATCTCCACACCACCAACCCGGCCATCGCCACCGGTGACGGCATTGCGATGGCCTATCGCGCCAAGGCCCGGATTGCGAACATGGAGTTCGTCCAGTTCCATCCGACCTCGCTCTACCACCCTGACGCCGACTCATTTCTGATTTCCGAGGCCGTCCGGGGGCACGGAGCGCTGCTCAGGAACACCGACGGCGAGCGGTTCATGCCCTCGTATGATGAACGCGCTGAACTGGCTCCACGGGACATCGTTGCGCGGGCCATTGATGACCAGTTGAAGCAACGCGGCGACGCTTTCGTTTATCTGGACATCACCCATGAGAGCCGGGACGAGTTGATGGGGCACTTCCCGACCATCTACGAGGAGTGCCAGTCGCACGGCCTCGATATGTCCACCGACCTCATCCCCGTGGTGCCCGCCGCACACTATGTCTGCGGTGGGGTAGTGACCGATGTGGATGCCCAAACGTCCATTCACGGGCTGCTGGCTTGTGGCGAAGTCACTTATACGGGACTTCATGGCGCCAACCGGCTGGCGAGTAACTCCCTCCTGGAGGCGCTGGTGCTTTCCCAGCGGGCGGTGGCTTCCGCGCTGCGCCAGGCCGGCGAGCGGTCCTTCGAGGATGCGGTGCCCGAGTGGGACGACTCCGGTACCGAGTACCCGGCCGAATGGGTGCTGGTGTCGCACAACCGGGATGAGCTTCGACGCGTCATGTGGGACTACGTCGGCATCGTGCGGTCCGACCACCGACTGAGGCGTGCCATGCGACGGACTCGCCTCTTGTATGAGGAAACGGAGGAGTTCTACCGCAAGTCCAAGGTCTCCGTGCCTGTGTGCGAGCTTCGCAACATGATTGCTGTGGCCTACCTGATCGTGCGGTCCGCCTCGGTCCGCAAGGAGAGCCGCGGTCTCCATTACAGCACGGATTACCCACAGCCTGTGGAGTCAGAGCGTCACCCGACGTTTATCTAGCCGGGCCGCGGGTCCGCGGGCCCACTGAAGCTGGAACCTTTGCCGACTATCCGGGTGGGATGGAGCCTGCCGGAGAGGTAGTGAGGCACCCCGCGTGCCCATTGCCAATCAGGCCGTCCCCATCGTATCTTTGGGCTCGCGATTGGAGGGGGGTTGATGACAGCCACCCTTTTTTATTGCAGCCGGAAGGCGCCCGTCCAATTGCGGACCGGGCGTTTTTTGCACTGAAGCAAAATGCACGAACCAGCACCAGCGGCGCTTGCCTTGGTAGACCGGGTTCGGAAGATCGTCGAAACGGTCATTCCGATGGACGAGGTCTACATAGTCGAGATTGTCGTCCGTGGCCGTCAAGGCTCACGGGTGGTGGAGGTCTTCCTGGATTCGGATGCGGGCGTGGGACTGGATCACCTGGCTTCATACAGCCGGGAGATCGGGTTTCTGCTCGAAGCGGAGGAAGTCGTGAAAGGGCACTACCGACTCAACGTGTCATCTCCCGGAG
>JABDJZ010000039.1 GCA_013003255.1 Rhodothermales bacterium | reverse complement strand
GGTGTCAGCCGGCGTGCTGCTGACCTGTTCCTGAAGTTGCTGAGGCGATACCTGCGGCATCAGTTGACAAGGAGGATGTTGGGGACGGGTGGACAGGCGCACATCGGACCCCTTGGCACGACGCGTCCAATCCAAGGTAGGTCGGAATGACCGATGGCCCTAGCCGAAGAGGTCGGCCTGTCCGGAGCCAGCAGGAACCTGCTGGAGCGAGGGATCTCTGAGGATGAACCCTGCCGCGGCGATGCCGCTGAGCCACGCACCCTCGATGCGGCCGCCGCCGAGCCAATCACCGGCCAGCGCGAGGCCTATCGAGGAGTCCCAGACGGCCTGCTCCGGCGCGGAAGTCGCACCTTGTGCGTACCTCCAACGATGGACGCGTTGCCACGCTGGACGAGGCGGGGCCTCGGACACGATGCTGGCCGCCTCAATGAGCTCTGCCACGATGTCATCCGGCGGGCGTTCGAGATTCCGGGCAGACCATTCGGGTCCAGCCTGGATCACCCAGCTCTCTCCATGTTCCCTACCCGGCTTGCTGTTTCCCCGAGCCATCCAGGAGATCGGTCCGCTGTTCACGAACACGCCGTCGAACTTGATTGGCAGCGCGTCATGGAGTCCCAGCATTAGGGTCCAACACGGGTCCATGGTCACGGAGGGAATAGCGATCTGGTCGCCGACCAGTGTGGCAGTCTGCTCCGCGGGAAGGGCAACGATCACGGCGTCGAAGGCGCCGCCGGGGTTGTGGGTAGCCATCCCATCATCAAGAGTCACCTCCCATCGGCCGTTCACGCGTGACAACCCGGTGACCTTATGGGAGGCGCGAACATCCAGATCCATCGCCACGTGCGCGGCCAGACTGTTGTTCTCGGGGGTTCCAACGAAGCGCTCATGTCCGGCCCCGGCGCTCGTGATTCGCTGACCATCAAAGACACCAATGGCGCCGTCCCAGCGATTGACCACGCCAACCTCCAGCCATTGCTGGACTTGCCGGTTGAAACGCGGGTCTTTCGCCGTGAAATACTGAGCACCATGGTCAAAACTCCAGGACTCCTGCCGTCTGGAGGCCAATCGACCACCGGGCCGACGACCCTTGTCAAAGAGCACTACTTCGCACCCGTTGTCCTGGAGAGTGCGGCCCGCCGAGAGGCCGGCCAGCCCGGCGCCAATCACGGCTACTCGAGGTCGAACCACCTGCGAGGAGACGCGAGAGGAAAAGGCTTGCAAATCCAGCCTTTGCGCGTGCGCCTCACTTGATCGCGGACGAACTAGACCCAATACAGGCTTCTCCGGCGGAAACGGTCGGTCAAAGAGTCCAAGACACCAGAGCAAGCCGCCTGTCGAGTTTGGGTCAGACCCATCCAACGCGAAGCGGTTGTTGAGATCGTAGAGCGTATCCAGAGCGTCCGCCGGCCCCTCGGTCCAGTCGAGGATTCGCTTTCCCCAGGTCATCCGGACGTTATTGTGCAGCTCGCCGGCCTGGAGAAGGGAACGCTGTGCGGCATCCCAGAGAGGGTCTCCGGCCCTGCCACGATGAAGCGCTTCCTTCCCCGGCAGCACCCGCGGGTCATCTGCGTGCTCTTCGAGCGTCCGCCTCGCCCAATCGGGGATGGCTTCCAGGCTGTGGACATTGGGCGTATGGAAGCAGTAGTTGAACGCCAGCTCCCGCCAGATGAGGAGTTCATCCAGGAATTTGTCAGCGCCCCCACCTCCGGTCCGGGAGGCCTCACGGCCAATTCTGAAGGGAGATACAAAGCCGTGGTGCAGGTACGGTGAAAGCCGACTGACGCCATCCAACGCTGCGTTATTCCTTTGACGATGGTACGTGGAGAGGCCATCTGTCCGGAAGGCTTCCCACCGTCGATAGCCCTCGACGGAGCCGCCTGGGGTCTGGTGGACGGGGCCGACCGAGTGGTCGATCTCGCAGCGCGAGACCAAGGTGGGGATCGGATGGGTCCAGTCCACGGGGCTGAATGGAAGCGGCCCCTGGTAGGGAGCGGGCGCATCAGCCGTGGATGGATAATCTGCATCCACCCTGGCGGCGAAAGCCTTCTCTTGGTCCTTCCGAAACTGAAAAGCCCGCTCATACCGCTTGCCAGCGAGACGCATCGGGACAATGCACGCGGTGTCCACCAGGAGGCAATCCGTGCCTGAGTCACGGGCCAGGCCAAGACTCCAGGCTGGAAACGGTGCAACGGGGAAGTCCTCAGTGACCAGAACTCTTGAGGAACGGGCCAGACCCGGCAGTGGCGATTCTGACTGGGCATCCGACGGGAGGTGAAAGACATGCCGGATTCCCCTTCGGGCAAGGTCTTCAGCTACCGCCTTCGCACCTTCGAGGATGAAGGTGTGGTGGCGGTCGTTGTTGTGGGGGTGCGATCCTCCCAGTCCCTGGTAAACCAGGAGGGGCACGTCCAGCGATGCGGCGGCTTGGCAGGCCAGGTCAAGCGCCGGGTTTTCCTCGGCCCTGACGGCGTGGTGCATCCAGTACAGGACGAAGTCTCCCGCTGCCGCCGCGGCCTGATTCAATTGGCGCGTTCGTTCGAGAAGGAAGCGGGAGAGTCCGAGATCGTCGAGATTCATGCGCTAAAGAACGAGCAGGGCGAAAGCCAGGCCGGATCGGAGTACCCACAGCATCGTGCGTATGCCGTTGGACCGCGACGTGGTGCGGATAAGATCCGGATCGTACCCCTCTTGCAGCCGGGAGTGCTGGGGTACGTGAACGAGGCCCGTGACGGCCCAGATCACTGCCAGCAGTACCAGCCCGGTGATGGTGAGCGAGCTTGGCATCAGCGCCACCAAAGCCACCGTTAGCGCAACCTCCACCAGCATGACCGGGCCTACGACCCAAATGATGCGGCGCATGTGCCCCTGGTGGTAGCTGGGGAATTGCTCGGCACCAACCTCCAAGAACAGCGGATAGTGCACCACGTGCACGGTGAGGATGACCCCGGTCATAAGCCAGGTCGCGGCAGCGTGGGAAAGAAGGAGGAAGGGAATCGGCTCCACCTATTCGATGCGCACGCCCGAGGCCATGAGGCTGTCCTCCTCGCCCCAGCGCAGCTCGAACGACGCGGCTTCTCCGGCCTCGTTCAACGTGAATTCCATGAACATCCCCTCACCCACCACGGCCACCTCACCGTTCATGGTGAAGACCGGCGTGAACACCTGGCTGGCGGCTGGCGCGAAGTAGGTCATCTCAGGTACCCACATGCCACCGAGACCAAACTCGCCTCCCAAGTGGCCGTCCACCATCTCGAGGGTCATCTCAAACTCAAAGGCCTCCATCTGCATTTCCTCCTGGGCGGGCACGGTAACCTGGTATCGCCCGAAGTAAGGGCGGGCATCCTCCTCGGAAATCGTGAGAACGCGGCTTGGGGTTACCTCGATTGGCATCGAAACCGACGTCCGCTCCCACCACATCTCCAGGTCAGCGCCGTTGCTGCGCACCGCCGGGAATGAGAACTGGAGCGATTCCATCTGGCGCCGGGTGGTATCCGGCACAGCCGTGAAGACAATCTGGCTGTCGGACCGAGCTGGGTGAGGGAGATGAAACAAATCATCTCTGGGGTCGAGAATCACTTCCCACTCTTCCGGTCCCACCACCATCCAGACGGTGTAGGTGCCGGCCGGTACATCCGCGCCGCCAAGGCGGATGTCCTTGTCTATCTCAATGGTGGTCGCGTTGTCGGCGCCCGGCGTCCAGAGCACGGAATCGGGGACAGTGCTTGAACCGAAAACGTTGGTCCTGCCTCGTAGCGTGGGGCGGGAGTACCTCACTGTGATGGTGGTCCCGTCGATTGTCTGGGTAACGGAGCCCTTCTCAGAGGCCACGATCTGGGCGCTCCCGGTGTCAGGTGCCAGCAGGAAGAGGACCAAGGTCGCCGCAAGGCAGTGGCTTTTCATCGGAGGTGATGCGGTTTCTTGGATCAGATGCTCAACCGAACCGGGCATCGATTGCCCGACGAATCTGCTCCAGAGATTGTCCTTCCTTGGCACGACGATAGACCAGCCTGGCCTCGCCCTGGCAAATCTCGCAACCCCTTGCCATGCCGGTTTCGTGGTAGCAGGTCAGGAGTGATCGATACGTGGGCATCGCCGCGCAGCCGCAGTTGCATCCGATGCCGTCCGCAATTTCAGGAATCTCCCGGATCTGGTCGAAGATCTGGATCACGCTGTCTGGAAGGCCCTTAAGCTGCTCCGCGGTCATGACACCGGATGCGTCGATGCCGGGCCGGGGATCCGGGTGCTCAATGCCCCGACGTCGGCCGCCCGGGATCAACAACAAAGCTGCCAAGCTGGCGCCGAATTCGCGTCTGGAAAGCATGGTCAATTCCCCTGTGGCGGCGTAATCATGACGTGTGCCCCAGCCGTCCCTGGAAACATGAGCCAGGGCTGAAGCGCGCCGCTGGGCGCCGTGGCCAGCCCCGTGGATTCAGCCGTTGCGTAGGGCGTGTAGAGGACGTACCGCGTGAAGCCGTTTTCGACTTCTCCTGCTGCGGGATCGAATCCGTCTCCGGACATCACATAAAGGGCAGCGGGTGCTTCTGGCATGGAGAGTTCGCCGGCGTCAGCCGCCTCGAACCGGCGGGTGGTAATCTCGCCAGCACCCAGTCCCTGCGCTCGGAGCTCCCGCCCCATCGCCATGTAGGGATCAAGCGATGCATGATAACAGGCCACGCTCCATCCCTCACGATTGGGATTGTCAGCCAGGCAGACCATCTGGTTGGTACCAGCCCGCAATTCCGTCCACTTTCCGTCCGCATCGAATCCAAGGACGCGCGCCCCATCGCGCATGTCCGAGGGGGCAGCTTGGACCGCGGATGCGATTTGCTCGCCTGCTGGAGCCATCTGGGCTTGGGAATCGCCCGGTCCGCACCGGGTCAGGCCGAGTGGGAGGGCCAATAAAAGCAGGACAGCCGCTCGATTGAGGGGGAGTGATTTGCGCATGGGTTGCTCCAGATTCGCGTCCAGTATACGGAGGGAAGGTGAAGGGCAGGTCCCCAAAAGGGGCGATGGAGCGTCCGGAAACGCTTTCTGGGGCCGAAAGCGCTACCGCCAGGTAACCATGATTGAGATGCCCAACGTACAAGCCGATCAAGTGACGGTCCTCGTGATCATGCTGATGGACTCCCCTTTGGGACCTCAGCCACGGAGACCATCCATTGACTAACCGACAGGCTTCGGCCTGCCCATATAAACAATGAGGAATCTGATGACACGCATTTCGACGGCGCTCTTGAGCGCTTTCTCGAGTTGGGGTCATACACCCCTCTCTCCCTATTCACCACCGAAGGCTGCTGGACCAGCCTGACTACTGCCGGGCGAATCGCACATCGCGTGATCGTCCATTGGATGCATAGAATCCAATCACCTGTCCGTTTCGATC
>JABDJZ010000019.1 GCA_013003255.1 Rhodothermales bacterium | reverse complement strand
GCGGGCGGCGGCCATCAATCCTGACCACCCGATGGTCCAGCGAATGCGGTCCGCGCTGCCGGATTGAGGCGCAGGGCTCGTGGCGGACCGGCAGCCGGGCTGCAGACGGATTGCCGGAGTGGAGATTCGGGACGAGGCCGACCGGCGCTACTGCGTCGCCGTTCCCCTCGCGGCCTGAAATCGCTGGAAGTACCCACGCGCACCCAGCGTATCGCCCTGGAGCACCAGCAATCGCGCACGATTGAACAGCATGACAGGATCGTCCGGATCAATTCCCTCCGATCGCATCAGCACCGTCTCGGCGTCCTTCAGCAGGCCCTGTCTCAACCGAACGGCGGCCAGCGCATTCAGCGCGAAGGCCGATCCGTCCCGGGAAGCTGCGGCAAGAGTGATTCGATCCGTTTCGCGGTCGGCGACCGCCGATTCGAGCCCCAACTGGATGACCCGTTCCTCCAGCGAGCGGTTGAACGGCTGCCACGACAGGAGCGAGCGATAGCTGCGCATGGCCTCCAGGGTATCACGCGGCGTCAGGATCTCGGAGAGACGCAACTGTGCCGGCGGAAAGGCCGCGTGTCCCCGGATGATCTGCACGGCCAGTGAATCCGCCGGTCCGGCCCGGGTGGCTCGCTGAAGGACGGCCTCGTACCGGCTCCGCACCTCCTCGTCCGAGGCGTCCTTGGTGAACGGGTAGTCTCCCAGGAGTCGCGTGATAAGCAGATCGGCGTGTGCCTGATCCAGCGCATCGACCGTGGAATCCGGGGCAATGGACAGGGAGGAGCCGGACGCGCCCAGGGCATCACGAATGGCGGACGCCATGAGTTGGTATCCCCGGGCGTTCGGATGGAGGTGATCCGTGAACAGCGTGTTGCTCTCGATCCCGCCGGGTGATTCCTGACGAAAGACCTCCTCAAGGTCCACGACTTCCACGCCCGGCGCAGACGCCGTAGATCGAATCCAGGCGTTCAGGGCTTCCGGTGCCCGGAAGCGCAGACCGTCCAGTTCGCGGGCTCGCACAAAGGCCTCCCGCGCCTCTGCCATGCGGCCGGACTCCATCAAGGACTGCCCCTGAGCGAACGCGTCGAGGGGCTCGGCCGCGTCGGACAGCGGGGGCTGGTCGGCCAGGTTGGAGACAAGGGTGCCCATCACTACGGGGACACCGGCAGCCCCCGCGGCGGCGAGAACGCGCTCCATATTGTCCCTGAACTGAGCCACTCCCGCCGCGAATACGGCTCCGTCCTGGTGGATGTCGGCATCGCGAACCACCTGAGCCATGAGGGTCCGCTCCGTGCTGGGCACCTCCGGAGGAGACATCACGAGCGACTCCGCCAGCGTGTAGAGCACGGTTCGCCTGAGTGCAATCACCAACCGCTTCAGCCAGGGGGCCCCGGCGAAGCCGGCTTCGGTACTTCCGGTCCCGAATGCCCCGTAGAATTCGTTGTGCCCGGCATAGACCACCAGGGCATCGGGGTCATGGTCGAGTGCCGCCTTGGCAAGGTCGAGCACCGTGTATGAGTTGACCGCGGAAAGCCCGAGGTTGACCACTTCAATGCGCTGGCCGAAGCGCGCGGCCTCGAGTTCACCCTGCAGGCGCCCGGGGAAACCGTTGTAGAATCGATAAGGGAAACCCGCCGTCGTGGATCCACCGAGCACAAAGACCCGGAATGTGTTTTCCGGTTTGTTGACCGCGAACGGGGAGAAGGCCACGCCGGGAATGAAGCCCTGGAAATACCGGGCAGCGTAGGTCGGATTCAGCGCCAGGTAGTCTCCGCCACTGTCCGCGGTGATGAAGACGCGACGTTGCTCTTCGGCCACGCCCGCCGCCCGAAGCCCGATCTCGATCAGGAGAATGACCAGAAAGGGAAGAAGCGCGGCCGCGCCTGCAAAAAGAGCGAACCGCAATCCTCGTCCGCCGGGCGCATCCGGCGTGGATTCAGCTTGGAATTGTGCGTCCACGCGGAATGGGTTACTTTCTTGAAAACGTTTTCAACGGACGTCCGGCCCCCCAATCAAGGAGACAGCAACAGCAGTGGCCAGCACAATACGCGACGTTGCCAGACAAGCTGGCGTTTCGATTTCCACGGTGTCGCGTGTGCTGAACAACACATGCGCGGTCGCAGAAGATAAGCGGCTGCGGGTGGAGAAGGCAGCCAGTGCATTGGGATACGTTCCCAACCCGAACGCCCGGTCGCTCCTGATGAAATCCACGGGCGGCATGGGCATGCTGCTCCCCCATGTTTCCGGCGAGTTCTTCTCCGAGTTCCTCACCGGAGCCGACAACGTGGCCAAGGACAACGACTTCTTCCTGTTGATCTCGGCGTCGCATGGCAAGGCATCGGAGTGGCGCTCATCGGTTCAGTCGGTGTACCGCCGCGTGGACGGGCTGATTGTGATGGCTCCCCAGGTCACGCCCAAACGGCTGAACCTTTCGCAGGACATTCCGACTGTTTTCGTCAACACTCCGGTTCCCGAGCGAGACCGTTCAGGAGTTGACGTGATCGGGTTTGACAACGCCGGGGGGACCCGGCAGGCCGTGGAATACCTCCTGAACCTCGGACACCGTCGTTTCTGCTACGTCGCAGGTCCGGAGGGAGCCTTTGATGCCGCGGAGCGGGCCAAAGGCTTCAGAGAGGCCCTAGACTCGGCCGGCATACGGGACGGGGTGATCCTTGCCGGGGGATATAATCATGAGGACGGCGCACTGGCGGCCCGGAAGATCCTCGAGATGGATCCGCGCCCGACAGCCGTACTGGCGGCCAACGACTATTGCGCCCTCGGCCTGCTCACCGAATTACAGGGTGCCGGTGTGGACGTGCCGGGAGAAGTCTCAATCATCGGCTTCGACAACGTCCCCAGTGCAGCCTTTTCCGCCCCCGGCTTGACCACGCTGGGCGTGCCAATCCGGGAGATCGGCGAGAAAGCCATTGAGCGGCTTCTCCATAGAATCCGCCGACCTGACGACCCGGTGCGACTATCGGTTGAACTGCCCGTCAACCTGGTCGTGAGAGATACCACCGCTCCAGTCCTTCGCCAGCAATAGACTGCACCCGCGCGTCAGTTCGCCACCGCAGTTCCGATTCCTTCACCGCAGTAGTTCCCAATGCTGAGACTTCGCATTCTCATACCGTTTCTTCTCCTGACCGGGTTCGGCGCTCACCAGGCTGCGGCCCAGAACTGGACGCTGGTCTGGGCCGACGAATTCGACTACACCGGCGCCCCGGACCCGACGAAATGGGACTACGACATCGGCGGCGGAGGATGGGGAAACCAGGAACTCCAGTTCTACACGGATCGGACCGAGAATGCCCGGGTCGATGGGAGCACCCTCATTGTCGAGGCCCGCGCGGAGGCCACGTCCGGGTCCTCGTACTCCTCAGCGCGACTCAAGACGATGGGCAAGATGGCCTGGAAGTACGGGCGCATTGAGGCCCGGGCTCAGGTGCCGACCGCTGAGGGAACGTGGCCGGCCATCTGGATGCTCTCCGAAGACACCGCGTATGGAACGTGGCCGGCGAGCGGGGAGATTGACATCATGGAGCACGCCGGTCGTGATCCGGGACTCATTCATACGTCCCTGCACCTCGAGGCCGGCAATGGTCTGACGGGCAACTTTCCTACCGGCACGAAACGCGTTTCCACGGCAACGACCGATTTCCACGTGTATGCGGTGGAGTGGGAGCCGCGGGAAATCCGCTTCTACATTGATGATGAACTCGTCGATCTCCGGTTTCCGGGGACCAGCACGTCCGGCGCCTACGTGAACCCGCAGCGGGGTTGGCAGGAATGGCCGTACGACCAGCCGTTTCACGTCCTGATCAACCTGGCCATTGGAGGAACGTTTGGCGGCAGCACCGTCGACAATGGTGCCTTTCCGGCCCAGCTTCTGGTGGACTACGTCCGGGTGTACGAGAACACCGGAACGCTGCCCAATGTCACGTTGGGCTCGGTGCCTTCGACCGTGGATGCAGGGGGGAGCCTGATGCTGAATGCCACTGCCTCGGACCCCGACGGTCAGATGGAATCCACGGAGTTGCTGCAGGGAGAGGTCGCGCTGCTGAAGCAGTCCGGCGGATCGGCATCGCTGACGTTGCAGAATGTGCAGCCAGGATGCTACTCCGTATCCGCCCGAGGTACCGATGAGGCCGGGTGGCAGACTCAGACGGATCCCGTTGATGTCGTGGTGGGCACTGGCTGTCCACAGGCGCCGGTCACCATGGCGCCGCAACCCATTCCGGGGACCGTTCAGGCCGAATACTATGACCTGGGAGGCAGTGGCGTTGCCTATACCGATCTGGACCCCGCCAACAACGCCGGCGCCTTCCGGGCAGATGAATCGGTGGAGGTGGCGCTATCCGCGGACGGGTCCCGCTATTATGTCACAGGCATTGCGCGTCGAGAATGGATTGAATACACGGTGGACGTTGACGCTGGGACGTATCTGATTGAGGCCGACGTCCGGGGTGCCGGAGGCTTTTCGCTCGAGCTGGACGGCGCCGCGGTGGCCGACTTCTCGCTACCATCCAATTCGGATTGGCACACCGTTTCCGCCACCGACGTCACATTGCCGGGAGGCGTTCAGGTGCTGCGATTCGCGCCCTCCCAGGCGGGCTTCGAACTGGACTTCATCTCCTTCGAGGAGACCGGTGCCGCCCCGATGGCTTCCCTTGATGAGCCGGCCGTTTCGGGCACCATCGCGGCCGGTGGCGATCTGGCGCTGGCCGCCTCCGTTTCGGATCCGGATCAGGATCTGGCAGAAGTCTCCTTCATGCAGGGGATTGGCGTTCTGGCCACATTTCAGCAGGCACCTTTTCAGGCCACGGTCAACGGCGTTTCGGAAGGCTGCTACTCAGTCTGGGCCCGCGCGATCGATTCGCGCGGCAACGAGGGCATGACGGAGCTCCGGGAAATCCAGGCCGGCTCGTCCTGCGCCCAGGCGCCTTACCTGATGCGGCCAGCGGCTATCCCTGGGCCGATTCGGCTGGCGTACTTCGATCTCGGCCCCGGCCACTCTGATCTCACGACGGGAGACGGCGTGTTCCGGTCCGAGCCCGTGGATCTGGCGTGGGACGCCGACGAAGGGTATTACCTCACCGACGTGGCATCACGTGAGTGGGTTGAGTACACCATCGAGGTGCGCACGGCAGGCACGTATGACGTTTCGGCGCGCGTGCGCACCGCGGCCGGAGGCGGGTTCGAGTTGGAAGTCGATGGACAAGCTTTGGGTGGCCGGCGCGACGTCGCCGCTACGGGCGGGGACTGGCAGACGCAGCAGTTGGGGTCGGTTGATCTTGCTGCAGGTACGCAGGTTCTACGTATAGACGTTCGGTCCGGAGGCTTCGAGATGGCCACGCTCCGATTCAGTGCGCCGGGGACTACCGCGTTGAATCCGGACCTGCCCAGCATCCTGGAGATTGGCGCGGCCTATCCGAACCCGGCAAACCGCATGCTGAGCATTCCGGTGACG
>JABDJZ010000625.1 GCA_013003255.1 Rhodothermales bacterium | reverse complement strand
GTAAGGTCCCTTTGATCATAGCTGGTGGTCCGTGACTCGGGATCGAGCGGAGCGCCACTAAACGCAAGGTCGCGGAGAGTCAATCCGGGGGGCTCCCCGCTTGATGGATCAACGGTTGGGTCATAGTGGCTCAAGCCGCCGATGGCCCCGAACCAGAGTGTCCCATCGGCATCCGCCAGGAATGCTCCGGCGTTGGACTCGGAGCCCACGTAACCATCGTCGGTCCCAAAGGCCACGAAGTGCTTTCCGTCCCAGCGGTCAAGGCCGGCGGCGCTTCCAATCCACACGTAGCCTGCCTCATCGGCACCTACGGAATAGACGGCGTCGTTGGATAGACCGTCTTCAGTTGTGAACGCCACGAACTCGACGCCATCGAAGCAGGCCACACCGCGGGAGGAGTGGAAGCCGAACCAGAGGTTGCCATGGATGTCCTCAGTCATGGAATACGGTTCGTCCGCCGGCAGCCCGTCAGCACGGGTGTAGGTCTGCCAGACCAGGCCGTCCCAGCGCGAGAGTCCATTGTCTCCGGAAACCCAGACCACACCTGTGTCCGAGGCCAGCACACGAGCGTTGGTGAACCGCTGCCCTGGAACGGCGACGGGCTCGAATTCGGGCCAGTCAGATCCTGGCGCAGAAACACTTCGCATCAGCCCGCGAGCGCGCGTCGTGATCCAGAGGCGCCCTGAGGTGTCCTGGTCAACCCAGAAGACCTCGCCCACGGTTGCCAGACCGGGGTGTACCTCAAGGCGGCCATCGCGCAGGCGAGTCAGACCACCTATCGAACCAATCCAGAGCGTGCCGTCGGTGTCGGTGATGACGGAGCGGATGAAGTTGCCGGCCAGGCCGTCCGCGACTGTGAACGTCTCCCAAGAGCCGTCCTGAAGTCTACTCAATCCACCCGTCGTACCCACCCACAGCGCATCTTCGTGATCCCGGGTCATCTGCCAGACGGTGTTCGAACCCAATCCGTCTTCCTGGGTGTAGTTGGTGAATGCTCGGCCGGTGAACTTGGCGATTCCCCCGATGCCGCCGGTCCACAGCGTTCCTTCCCGGTCCTCAAAGACCGCGATGACCGTGAGGATGGGCATGCCCTGGGACGTTGTGATGGGGCGAAACTGGCCGCCTTCATAGAGCAGAGTCCCCTGGTTGGTGCGACCCCAGATGGCCCCATTCTCAAGAGCGATCAGGTTCACGAAATTGGTGGTTCCCGGAGGAAGCAGCCGCTCAGCCTCGGCCCCGTTTCGGATGGCCGTTACTGAGCCTCCCGTCGATACCCAAACCGTTCCTTCTGAATCAGCGGTGAGGCCGACAATGGGCTGAATCCCCAGATGCGTGCCCTGAAAGTGCTCAAAAGTGTCCCCTTGCTGGACGTAGAGGCCGCGAGTCGTGCCCACGTAGAGTCGATTCCCGACGAACTGAAGGGAGGAGATTGAAACTCCTCGCAGATGCGAGTCGGCACTGCCGCCCGGATTCTTCATCAGTCCTCCGGCCGTGCCTACCCACAAGGAGCCATCTGCTGACACCGCGAGTGCGGAAACGGCCTTGTCAGGCAATCCGTCATCGACGCCAAAATTGACGAATCCCGACTCCCGGCGCCAACTGGCTAAGCCGTTGTTGGTGGCCACCCATAGTGTGCCCGACGGGTCCTGGGTGATGGCGTTGATCCAATCGTTCTCCAATCCGTGGCGGACACCGAACGTGGTGAATCGCTCGCCGTCAAATCGGTTGAGTCCGGCCCGGGTGCCAACCCACAGGTACCCGTCCGAGTCCTGGAAGAAGGCCTGTGCCGTTTGTTGGGATAGGCCCTCTGTGGCGGAATACAGCGTCCAGGAGGACCGCTGGGAGAGTGCGGAGTTGGGGACTACCGCACAGAAGATGATTCCGGCGAAAAGCGCAAGAAGGGCCCTGAATGGGGTATAACGGGTCATGCGGCCCGCATTTGCAAACGCCGTGCCCGCCCATTCGATCGCGCGGAGGGGCGCTCCAATTGCCCTTGGTCGGGTGGCTGCGCGCGGGGTGAAAACGTGAAGGCCCGTATCATGCCCGAGAGGCATTCAGGAATCCCGTGAAACGCATTCACATCGTCGGCTCCAGCGGCTCGGGCAAGAGCACCCTCTCGAGAAGCCTCTCGGAGGTCCTCGGAATTCCGCATATCGAACTGGATGCTATTCACCACCTGCCCAACTGGACGCCCATTCCCCGAAAGGAATTTGAGGAGGTCGTCGACCGCAAGACGGATGCGCCAACCTGGATCGTGGACGGCAACTACCGGCGGCTCCGGCCGATCATCTGGCGCAAGGCTACCCATCTCATCTGGCTGGATCTCCCGTTTCCCCTGGTCATGTACCGGTGCGTCAGGCGGACCACCAAGCGAGTGCTGACCCGCGAGGAACTGTTCAATGGCAACCGGGAAACATTTCGCAATGCATTTCTGAGTGGCGATTCCGTTATCTGGTATACCTTGCACAATCACCATCGCAGACGCCGGCAATACCTGGCCGCGTTTGAGTCGGACGAACAGGCCGGAATGACGCGCATCAGGCTCACGTCGCCGGCCGAGATCCAGCACTTTCTGGAGCAGCAGTCACTGTCCTGACCCGGGGGGCCTCGCTTCCCACTACAACCACCATGCAACCCGAACTGCCGGTCGACCCGGCCCTTGATGGCGCGATCGGAGATGGCGCCTGGATCGAATCCACCGATGCGGTCCCCGACAATGCGGATCTCCTGCACCGCCTTGAGGCCTTCGAGGACGTTTTCGAAACCGAGGTGGGGGACACGAATCTGGTGCGTGCCCGGCACCTTGAACGTGAGTCGGGTCTTCGCCAGCTGTTTCTCAAGTTCGAGGGCAGCAACCCCTCCGGGACTCAGAAGGACCGCATCGCATTTGCCCAGGCTGAGGATGCACTCAGGAGGGGATACGATGCCGTCACAGTAGCCACTTGTGGCAATTTCGGAGTGGCCACAGCCATGGCCTGCCGCATCGCCCGGCTGGACTGCGTGGTGTTCATTCCTGCCCGCTATACTACGCGGCGCATTGAGGAAATGGAGCGCGATGGCGCCCGAATCATGCGCGTAGACGGAGACTACGAAGCGTCGGTTGAGGCATCCCGTGAGTTCGCTCGCGCCCAGGAGATCTACGATGCCAACGCCGGCGGAGACAACACGGCCCTCCAGCTCAAAGCGTACGGCCAGATAGCCTACGAGATCTATGACGAGCTCCGCGATGCACCGGCTGTGGTTGCCGTTTCCGTCTCGAACGGCACAACCCTGGCTGGCATCTACCGGGGATTCGTGTCGCTATACCGCCGCGGCAAGACTTCGCGTGTCCCGCGGATGGTAGCGGGATCAGCGTTTCGAAAGAACCCCATTGTCGAGGCCTGGCGCCGGAAGCTCCCCACGTGCGAAAATCTGAACCCCCAGAAGATCCGGGAGACGGAGGTAAACGAGCCGCTGGTCAACTGGCACTCCATAGACGGCGATCTGGCGCTCGACGCTGTGCGGGACACCGATGGCTGGGCCGAGCACGCTTCGGATCGGACTATGAAACTTATGGCCCGCACGTTGTTGGAGCGCGAATCTCTGGGCGCTCTTCCGGCCGCCACGGCCGGGTTGAATGCGCTCCTGACTCACCAGGCTGCAAACGCACTCCCGGGCGACCGCTACGTGGCGGTGCTGACCGGAAAAAAATGAAACCACTCGACGGAACCGCCATCGTCTACTGCGACGGCGCTTTCAACACCCCGAACGGCAAGACCGCCCACGGACTCGTCCGGTTTACCAGGCGCTACCACGTGGCCGCCGTAGTCGATCGGAATCATGCCGGAAAGGATGCCGGTGAGGTGCTGGATCGACGTCCCAACAGCATCCCCCTCGTGGCGAGTCTGGAGGAAGGCCTCCGGGTAGCTGAGCAGGGCGGCACCCCTGCGACAAGTCTCGTGATCGGTATTGCCCCGGACGGTGGTCGCATAGACGCTGGAATGCGCGCGGCCATTCGGGAGGCATTGCAGCTCGGCCTGAACGTGGATTCGGGCCTGCATGATTTCGTATCCGAGGACCCGGAACTGGTGGCGATGGCCGCGCAGTCCGGCGCGCGCATCCGTGACATTCGGAAGCCCCCGCACCGCTCTGAATTGCACTTCTTCTCAGGCAAGATCGAGGAGGTGGAGGCGTACACGCTGGCCGTTCTGGGGACCGACTCCGCAGTTGGCAAACGTACCACGGCCTGGATGATTGTTCAGGAGTTGGAGCGTCGGGGACATACCGCGCAGCTGATCGGAACGGGCCAGACGGCCTGGATGCAGGGCGCCAAGTACTCGTTCGTTCTGGACTCTCTCATCAACGACTTCGTAGCCGGCGAGATCGAGCATGCTGTCTGGAGTGCCTGGAAGGACGAGCGCCCGGAGTTCATCATACTCGAAGGGCAAGGGAGCCTGATGAATCCGGCCTATCCCGGCGGCTTCGAGCTGCTGGCTGCAGGCCGGCCGAACGCTGTGATCATGCAACACGCGCCGACGCGCATGGAGTACGACGGATTCCCGGGCTATCCCATGCACCCGCTGCCACAGCAAATCGATGTCCTGCAAAGACTGTCCGGCAAGCCTGTGCTGGCCGTGACCGTCAACCACGAGGGCCTTCTACCGGATCAGATACCGGGGGCTTGCGAGTCCGTATCGGAGGAATGTGGACTTCCGGCCTTCGACGTGCTCGAGTACGGCGCCGGCCCGCTTGTGGACGTGATTCTGGAGGCCCGGGGTGGCTGACACCAGGAAGCCTTCCGTCCGGCCGGGTACAGTCGAGGACCTTGTGGTGATCGACCGGCTTGAGGTCGGTCCTCCGCAGGTCAGGAAGGACGCCATCAAGGCCGAGTACATCGTCAACCGCGGGGGTGAGGAGTCCCGCACCGAACTGGCGTTCAGCTACGGCGAGGCCGTGTTCGATCCCGACGACCCTGCCTCGTTGAATCTGGCCGCCGTGATTCTGGCCCAGGTGGCGCTGAACTATGGCCTCTTCTGCCGCCAGATAATATTCCGGGGTCCGTTTGACCGGGCTGACATCCGGTTTCTGACGGATGCCACCGAGAATACCAGCCGCGAGATCTGGGTCAACAAGATCCTGGGGGAGAATCCGTTCCTGGTCGGTGCGGCCGCGCGCGTGGGGCCGACGGTGCTGCCTCGATATACCCAGGCCAGGCTATCATTTCCGGACGCGGCCGGTCCGTTGGTCTGGCCCGGCGCCGAGCCTGAGTCCCACAGAGTCGGCGTCCTATCCTCCGGCGGCAAGGAAAGCCTGCTCTCTCACGGCCTCCTGGACGAGGTGGGCTACGAAGTACATCCCCTGTTCGGCAATGAGTCCGGCAGGCACTGGTTCACCGCCGTGAACGCCCATCGGTATTTCGAGGCCTTCGTGCCCCACACCGCACGGGTCTGGATCTCGGCTGATCGGGTGTTCGCGTTCATGCTTCGCCAGCTGCCCTTTATCCGACCGGACTTCGCAGACGTCCGCGCCGACATCTACCCGGTCCGACTGTGGACGGTGGCCGTCTTTGTGTTCGCGATGATGCCACTCGTGCGCAAGCGTGGGCTGGGCGGCATCGTGATCGGGTGCGAAAATGACACCACCCGCCGGGTCAGGACGCACGGCATTCCGCATTACGAAGGCCTCTATGACCAAAGCCGGTTCTTCGATCAGGCCCTCTCGCGATACTATCACCGCAAGAAGCTGCCCATCGCCCAGTACTCGATTCTGCGGTCCGTGTCCGAGCTGTCGGTCCAGGATATCCTCGCCGCCCGTTATCCGGAACTGCAGAAGCACCAGGTCTCCTGTCACGCCACGTCGAAGAAGGGAGAGCGCATGGCACCCTGCGGGAGGTGTGAGAAGTGCCGCAGAGTGGTTGGAATTCTCGTGGCCGGCGGTCACGACCCGCGTCAATGCGGCTACTCGGAGGACCAGATTCAGGCGTGTCTGAAGGTCCTCGAGGCCGGGGGCATTCACCAGCTCGGCCCGGACCTGGAGCACCTCCTTTGGAAGCTTGGTGAGGCGGGACGTGTACCGAAAGGGCTTGGAAAGGAGCATCCCGAGGTGGAGAAGCTTCGCTTTGATTCGCTTCGCTCCCCAGCTGATGCCCTCCCGGAAGACCTGCGCGGCCCCCTCTTCCAACGACTGCTCGAACACACCGGCGGCGCGGTCCACCGCACCGGCCGGAAGTGGGTGGACATTGATCCACTCTCACCAGATCGTCTCGCGCTACCGTACCCATTCGGGAAGCGCACCCAACCCATGTCAGACAAGAAACCGTCCTCCTACCTCTGGGCAGAGATGTCGTGGCCCGAGGCCTCCGAAAGGCTGAAGGAAGTCTCCGTTGCCCTACTTCCCGTGGGGGCCATTGAGCAGCACGGCCCGCACCTTCCGCTGGATGTCGACACGTTTGATGCCGAGTACCTGTGCCGGGCCGTGGCCGCGCGCAGCCCGGACCCGAAGCCGCTTGTGCTGCCAACCGTCCCGTACGGCGTCTCCTACCACCACGACGAGTTTCCCGGAACGCTGAGCATCTCAAACAACACGCTGTCTGCGCTGATCTACGACATCGGCATGTCGGCCGCCAGGAACGGCATCACCAAGCTGCTGATCGTCAACGGCCACGGTGGCAACAGCCCGACCCTGAACCACGCTGCGCAGATGATCAACCGCGACGCCCGCATCTTTGTGGCGGTGGATACGGGAGAGTCCAGCGACGAGGAGATCTATCGGCACGTTGTGACGCCGAACGATGTCCACGCGGGAGAGGTGGAGACCTCCACCTCCCTGTCAATTCGACCGCATTTGGTGGACATGACGAAGGCTGCCCCGGACGTCCCCGACTTCTCGAGCAAGTATCTGGACTTCACCACCAACGAGGCTGTGCCCTGGTACGCGTTTACGCATCGCATCTCCGAGAGCGGGGTCATGGGCGATCCCACGAAGTCATCCAAGGAGCAGGGGGACCTGATCTGGGAGATCATGATCCGGCACATGTCCGCGCTGGTAGAAGAACTCCGGGAACTGGATCTGGACGAGATCTTCCAGCGGCGGTATTAGGCTGGAGCCAGGGCCGGGCCTATCGGTTCAGCAGGATTGAGCGCGTGCGTCGCTGGCCTTCTGCTTCCAGGACCAGGAGATAGAGCCCGGCCGGCCGGGTGTCGTCGGCTTGCCATTCCACCTGGCCGTGGCCGCTGGCCCGGAAGCCCTCTTCCAGAATAGCCACTTCCCGACCCAAAAGGTCAAGAACGCTAAGGCGGACGGGGCCGGGCTGGCCCAGTTCATAGGACACGGTCGCGCGTCCGGTGGACGGGTTCGGATACGGTTGCTTCAACGAGAACGTCGGCTGCGGGACCTGCTCTGTGTCGGTGGCAATCGCGGTCAGCAGGTCATTCACCACCGATTTCGCCGCCTGCAACGTGCTGGAGACGTTTGAACTGCCCTTGTAC
>JABDJZ010000622.1 GCA_013003255.1 Rhodothermales bacterium | reverse complement strand
GGTCACCTACGGGACCAACTCGGACGAGGTTGGCGCAGCACTCGCCATCGATGGAGACCTTCTCGCTATCGGGGCGAACAAGGACAACTCGGCGGGAGCGTTGTCGGGCACTGTCCTGCTATATCGGTACGACGGGGCGGTATGGAACTTGGTCCAGCAGCTATTTGCCCCCTCTGCGCAGGCAGACGATCGTTTTGGTTCCAGCGTAGCACTCCGGAATGGCCAGGTCTTCGTGGGCGCTACCCGCGAGAATGCTGACAGGGCTGGCTCGGTGTTCGTGTTCGCAGAATCCTCCACGGACACCTGGACGCTGCAACAGGAGATCCAGCAGCCCAACCAGGGATTCCGAGATGGCTTTGGCTCCAGCATTTCTCTGTCAGGTAACCAGATGGCCGTCGGCAACGATGGAGCAAGCTTCTGGCAGGGTGCTTTCGTCTTCGAGCTTGATGGTGCAGACGTCTGGCAGCCCACGGCCTCCATCGACACCAGCTCAGGCGACGATGTCGCAATAGAGGGCGATAGGCTTATCGTCGAGGATCTCGACGGGGGGTGCTGCCATGCTGCTTTCCTGTACGAACCCGACGGCTCCGGGGGATGGGAGCGCACCGGCAAGCTTGTCGACCAAGGCGGCGTTTCGGACACACGGTTCGGAGACATTGCCTTGGTGAACGGAGAGGCTTTCTTCACCAAGGGAACGTTCTTCGATGTGTACAGCGAGGGAAGTCTCTTTGTCTTCCCATTGGGTGCGCCCCCTCCCAACCAAGCGCCTTCCGCCACGGATGATGTGGCCCAAACGGATTCCGGACAGCCCGTAACAATAGACGTGTTGGCCAACGACTCCGATCCCGATGGGGATGTGCTCTCGGTTTCCGGTACGACCTCACCGAGTCATGGCACCGTCACGATCGATGCCGGGGGCCTGACCTACACACCCGGCGAGGGTTTTACGGGTCAAGACACATTCCAGTACACCGTCGAAGATGGCCGGGGCAGCTCTGCCTCGGCGACGGTTACAGTTACCGTGCATCTTGGAGAGAGTGTCGGGTTCTCCCTCGCGTTGACTCTGACTGATGCCCTGGGCAATGACCTGACTCTCGTCATGGGTATGGTCCCCGGGGCCACTGAGGGGTTTGATAATGGCTTGGATATCTGGGCACCGCCACCACCGCCTTCGGGCGCCTTCGACGCACGTTTGATCGGGGGAAACGAGGACCTTGCAATTGACATACGGTCGCCAGATGTCATGCCAGCGTCGTGGAATGTGGCGTTCAAGCCTCAGACTGGACATGGTCCAGTCCAGATTTCCTGGGATCCCCAGGAAGCCCCCACGGATGCTCCGATTGTTCTTTCAGGAGGGGGCAGTCCCGCAGTGGATATGGCAGGAGCAGGCGTGGCGACTCTCACTGACGCGTCGGCTCCAGTGGTCATCACATATGGAGCACCGGTTGAAATCGACTTGGTCTACGACATCGGCTCTGACTGGAATATGCTCGGAGTGCCTTTCGGCCAACCTACCGATCATGGTCAGGCTTTCCCAACCGCTCTGCCGAACACACTCTTCCAATTCGTGGGACGGTATGAGGCTCCGGCAAGCGGATTGATGGCACCGGGTGCTGGATACTGGCTTCGCTTTGGAGAGGCCACCCAGACCACGCTCTCCGGCGAGCCTGTCTCGAGCATTGCGATCCAGATGGCAGAGGGCTGGAATATGATCAGCGGGCCAAACTGCTCTGTGCCCCTGACTGCTATATCGGATCCCGAGAGCATTCTGCTGGACGGCACGCTATTCGCGTTCTCCGGCAGCTACCAGGCACGAACGGGCGTTGACCCGACCCAGGGATACTGGCTGCGAACGTCCGCGGCCGGCACCATCGCATTGGACTGTGCCGCTGCCTCCAAGGTTACCGAACTGGACCAGCCCGACTATCTGTCTGGAGCATTGATTTCGGATGACAGTGGCGCGAGTACACGACTGCTCTTGGCAGAAAGGGCACCCCAACCCGGCACCTTCGCTCTCCCACCGCCAGCCCCCGGCCAACGGTGGACCGCTTCCTTCCCGCGGGATACCTACCTGGCTGCCGAGAGAGGTGTCGCGCGGATTGACGGATCCCCGGCGGAATTGACGCTGACCGCAATTGGCCCGAGCGGGTTGCGGGCCACCGCGACCGGCAGACCCTCGGGGCCTGTCACCTTTGCCCTCGCACCCGGTGAGAGCGCTCCGTTGCCATCTGGCGTGCGGGAAATTCTGCTTGTGGCAGCATCGAGTGACGCGGGGGAGACACCGATGCAGTTCACCCTCGAACAGAACTACCCCAACCCCTTCAATCCTTCCACCAATATCCATTATG
>JABDJZ010000620.1 GCA_013003255.1 Rhodothermales bacterium | reverse complement strand
GGTCACCTCCATGGAGTTCGACCATGCCGACATCTATGACAGTTGGGAAGATTACCGGGAGGCGTTCCGGCTGTTTGCTGCATCGATTGGCTCAGGGGGGCAACTGGTCCTGAATGCCGATGACCCGGAGGTAAAGGCGCTGGGGCACTGGTGCACCGGCACGGTGACCACATACGGCCTCGGAGAGGACGCGCAGATCCGCGCAACCGGCATCGAGCCCATCGACGGCGGTCAGCGTTTTGATCTGATGGCCTGGGGCGAGGACCTGGGGCGCTTTACGCTCTCGTTTTCCGGCCGCCACAATCTTCTGAATACACTGGCCATTCTGGCTGTCTCGCTCGGAGAGGGTGTGAGCGTCGATGCCCTTCGCGACGGCCTTCAGACCTTTGCCGGAATCAAGAGGCGACAGGAAGTACGCGGGGAGGCAGACGGCGTGATCGTCGTCGATGATTTCGCCCATCATCCCACCGCGGTCCATGCGACACTGCAGGCCACCCGAGAGCGCTGGCCCGATCGACGCGTCATTTCGGTTTTCGAGCCACGCTCGAATTCGAGCAGACGAAAGGTCTTTCAGCAGGGCTATCAGGAAGCCTTCGCCGAAAGCGATGCCCTGTTCATCTCGGTGCCGCCCTTCAGACACAATGACAGGATTAGTGACTTCATGGACGTGGAGGCCCTGGTTCGGACCGTTGACGCCGGCGGCGTCCCCGCGCATCTGGCATCCTCTCCGGAGGAGCTTCTTCCCAAGATCGAGGCGCATGTCCGGCCGGGCGATGTGGCTGTCATCATGTCCAACGGTGGCTTTGGGGGCATCCACGACAAGTTGCTGGCTGCGCTCCGGGCCCGCGATACTGTAAACCAGACCTGAGCACGACTCTCCCGCGATGCGAACCCTCACTCCTCTGATCCTCGCCCTTCTGATGACCGCTTGCCAGGCACCTGATCCGGATCACGCAGACCGTGCACGCTCGCTGGCCACGGAGGCCATCATCGTCGACGGACACATTGACGTCCCGTACCGGCTTGGTGTCTGGAAGGAGGATGTCACCACAGCCACTTACGGCGGCGACTTCGACTACCCCAGGGCGATGGCAGGCGGCCTGGACGCGCCTTTCATGTCCGTGTACATCCCGGCTGACCTGCAAGGGCAGGCGCAGCGCACGCGGGCACTGGCCGATTCGCTGATTGACGGTGTGGAGTCGATTGCGGAGGCTGCCCCGGATCGCTTTGCACTGGCCCGTTCGGTGGCAGAGATCCGGGAGAACCATGCCAATGGCCTCATTTCATTGCCGATGGGCATGGAGAATGGAGCGCCTATTGCCGACGATCCCGAATCCCTTTCCCACTTCCATGCGCGTGGCATTCGCTACATCACGCTGACACACGGCCGGGACAACGGCCTCTCGGACTCCTCGTACGACACCACGCGTACCTGGAACGGACTCAGCCCGCTGGGCAAACGCGTGGTCTCACAGATGAATGACCTCGGCATCATGGTGGATATCTCCCACCTCTCCGATGCGGCAGCGCAGCAGGTACTCGAACTTTCAACGGCACCGGTCATCGCCTCCCACTCCTCGGTGCGAGCCTTCACACCGGGCTGGGAGCGCAACATGGACGATGAGCTCATTCGGAGCCTGGCCGATCACGACGGAATCATCATGATCAACTTCGGGTCCAGCTTTCTGCGGTCGGAGTACCAGGAGCTTGGTGGCACCGTGCAGGACCGGATTGAACGCGAGATCGCCGAGGCAGGCCTCTCGGGCGAGGAGGCCAATCGGCGACGGGCAGATTTGCGGAGGGCGGCACCGATAGGCACCCTGGCCGATGTAGTGGAGCACATCAACCATGTGCGGGATCTCGTCGGGCCCGAGTACATCGGCCTCGGCTCCGACTACGACGGCGTCTTCGCGCTACCGGCTGGACTGCAGGACGTGAGCACGTACCCAGCCCTGATTCAGGCTCTGCTGGACGAAGGCTACTCGGAGGCCGATGTCCGCGGCATTCTCGGCGAGAACCTGCTCCGCGTATGGTCAGAAGTGGAGCGCGTGGCGGCTGCCACCCGGTAAGCGGCTGGTGGGGCGCGCCGAACGGGTTCAGGTCACATACGAATGCCCTTCCCGGACGCGTTTTGGACATGCCGGCCAAAGGTTTGTCGGCACCACGAATTTTGTTTTGCGTATAACACCTCTTCGGAGGCTGAAACAGACCTGAAAAACCACCATGAGCGCATTCGGACGTACCTCAATTGCTGTCCTTCTCGTCGGCGCTTTCCTCGCCGGCATTCTCTCGGCCACGGTCGGGGCCAACTGGTTTGACGCAGGTGATCGCGTTGGGACCAGCGCGACCGCGTCGGAGACTTCCGTCCCCGAGCCGCTGGCGGCTCCGTCTCTCCTGGACTTTGAGACTTCCTTCATTTCCATCGCCGAGTCGGTCAACCCGGCGGTGGTACAGATTCGGTCGGAGCGCGTGGTCTCGCGGCCCAATCCTTTCGAGAACACGCCTTTCCGGGACTTCTTCAACCAGGACCCCGACAACCCAGACAACGAGTTTCGCTCCCAGGCGCTGGGATCCGGAGTGATCGTGCGCGAGGACGGCTACATCGTCACCAATGATCACGTCATCCGGAATGCCGATGACCTGGAAGTCCAGATGTTCGATGGCGAATTCTACGAGGCCGAGGTAGTCGGCACGGACCCGGAAAGCGATCTCGCGGTCATTCGCATCAAGGCAGACGGCCTCCCCTCTCTCCGGTACGGCCAGATTGACGACGTCCGGGTCGGACAGTGGGTCATGGCCTTCGGCTCTCCGCTTTCCCAGGACCTGGGCAACACGGTTACGAGCGGCATCGTGAGTGCGCTGGGCCGAACCAGTGGCAACCTGTCCACCCTGAACCTCTTCGCGCAGTTCATTCAGACGGATGCCGCCATCAATCCGGGTAACTCCGGCGGACCGCTTGTGGACCTCCGGGGGCGCCTGATCGGCATCAATTCCGCCATCTACTCCCGGACCGGTGGCAATCAGGGAATTGGATTTGCCATCCCCGTGGATGTGGTGGAAAACGTGGTAGAACAGCTCATTGAGAGCGGCGAGGTCGAGCGCGGTGCGCTCGGACTCAACTTTGCGCCCATCAGCCAGTCCCTCGCCGAGGTGCTCGAAGTCTCCCGTGGTGCCGCGCAGGTGACCGTGGTGCTTCCTGATTCTCCGGCCCAACGCGCAGGCGTTGAGGTTGGGGACGTCGTGGTGGCCGTCAACGGACAGCGCCTGCGGGATGCCAACGAATTGAGGACCGCGGTGGGGAATCTGCCTCCGGGAGCGCGTGTCAAGCTGGACGTGATCCGGGAGGAGGAGCGGCGCTCCATCAATGTGGAACTGGGCCGGCGCTCGGAAATCATCGTGTCCAATGCGGCAAACCAGCCCGATTCCGAAGGGGACTCCGGCGGCGGGTCCGTTGAGGAGCTCGGGATTTCACTCCGTGACCTGACCGGCGATCTCGCAGAGCGGGCCGGTTTTGAGCGGGATCAGAAAGGCGTGCTGGTCACCGCCGTTGACGCCCAGAGCCTGGCCTATCGGGAGGCCGAGCTTCGTGAGGGTGACCTCATTACGGATGCTGACCGGAAGCCGGTTGAGAATGCGCGCGATTTCCAGCGGATCTACGCGGACATTGAGTCCGGGGACTCGTTTATTGTTCGCGTACTTCGCATCCAGAATGGCCAGGTGACCACCTACTTCACGGCTTTGACCAAGCCGTAGGGAAAGGGGCCGGGCCCCTTTCCCTACGTGGACACCCAGCAGATTGAACGACTCGTAGACGCCGCGGCAGCGGAGCTTGGC
>JABDJZ010000602.1 GCA_013003255.1 Rhodothermales bacterium | reverse complement strand
GAACACGAAATTCTGCGGGAAGGCGAAGCAGCGTTTGCCCAGCTTCGGCCTTCGACCTTCGATCCCAGAATCCATGTCGCGCTGAACTGTGCTGCCATATCGTGTCCAAGACTGTGGCCAGAGGCCTTCGAGGCGGACAAGCTGGACGCCCAATTGGATCGGGCCCTTCGGGAGTTCGTGAACAGCCCTCGGCACTTCCGGGTCGAGGACGGCCGATTGGTAGCCTCGTCGCTGCTGAAGTGGTTCGCCGGCGATTTTGATCGCGCCGGGATACCGGCGGGTGACTACCTGCTGAGCCACATGGATTCGCAGCGGCCCCAGTATCAGGAGCTGTCCGAACGCCTCCGCGGCCGCACGGCGGAACAGCTGGCCGACGAAGGCGCCCGATTCGAGTATGACTGGACCGTCAACCGGGCACGGTAGCCCGCTCCTGGACGATCACCGGGCACGGTAGCAGGCTCCTGACCGGTCAACCGGGCACGGTGGCCCAGGGCCGGACCTCAGCTGTCCTGCATGCGCTCGTCCAGCAGCTTGCCGGCGATCCGCGTGAAATCAGCTTCGGTTATGATGCCGACCAGTTGACCTTCCCGCGTGACAGGCAGTGCGCCGACCTTCCGCTCCCGCATCAGGGCGATGGCATCCATGGTTGACATGCTGGGCTCCACGGAAACCGGATTACGGATCATGATGTCGGCCACCGTGACGTCCGTCTGACCGGCAAAGGTGGAATCCCGCTCAGACAGGTACCGGAGGATCCGCTTGTGCGGTACCAATCCCACCAGATGGTGGTTGCGGTCTTCGACCACTACGTGGCGAATGTCCCGCCAGTCCATGAGCACGGCAACGAACTCTACGGCCTCGTCCTGATGGACGGTAAACAGGTCGGTGGACATGTAGTGCTCAACCCGGGTGCCGCGCAGCCGCTTCAGCGAGGTGCCTTCGTTCAGGTCGGCCAGCGGCCACTCGTGACCGGGAGCTCCGCCCAACTGCCGGGAAATGGTGGCCTCGACAATGGCATCGAGCCGCTCTGCACGGGTTCCGCCGTGCCGTTTCATGGAGGCCAATGACTCCAGCTGCCACTGGGCACCATTCATGCGGCTTCTCACCCGGTCATGGATGACGCCCAGATATCTGGAGATGTCTTCCGCGGCGATCCCGGCAGCCTCAAGACCCCGCTTGGAAACCGGAAGAAGGGTGTTGAGAATCAGGTCCGGAGCCGGGTACCGTCCGCCGTCGATCCACTTGAGCTGGGAAGCAAGGCCCAGCCGGGCCGCAGCCACGAAGTTGGACTGAGCCTCATCGAACTCCATCAGCGGCCGAATGTCGTCGTATTCCCGCGTAAGTCCCAGTACCAGGCCGAACCAGAATGCCGCGTTGGCCACCTCGTCAACCACGCTGGGTCCGGAAGGCAGAATGCGATTCTCGATGCGAATGTGCGGCTTCCCCTTGGAGACGCCATAGATGGCACGATTCCACCGGTAAACGGTCCCATTGTGAACGCCAAGGGCTTTGAGCTTCGGGATTTCGCCCTGCCGCAGCAACTCAAACGGATCATCGAAATCCGAGGTCATGATGACCCGGAATCGGGCAATGTCCTCCTTGTAGAGTTCCGTCACGGACTCGTTGACCCAGCAGGTCCCGAAGTGGACCCGCGGGCTCATCTCGCGGAGGTAGAGGTTGCTGGACCGCGTGTCGACGGCTTGCTGGAAGAGGGCAATCCGCGTCTCCTTCCAGAGGCGCTTGCCAAAGAGCGTAGGCGAGTTGGCTGCCGCAGCCAGGACGGGGGCGGCTACGAGCTGAGCCACGTTATAGGCGTGCGCAAAACTCTCGGGGTCCACCTGGAAGTGTGTCTGGAACGAGGTATTGCAACCCTCCACCATGATGTTGTCATGCTGGAAGAACAACTCGTCCGTGCCGCGAATGGCGTAGGCCGCCGGACCCTGCCTGAGCCCCATGATGGCATCATTCAGGGCGTAGTAGCGGGGCATCGGAGTCATGTTCTCCAACGCCAGGTCTGACAGGTGAATGGTGGGAAGAATGCCCGTCATGATCACGCGCGCCCCGACCTTGTCAGCCAGACCCCTGGTATCACCAAGCAGTTCGTTGATCTGGGTCTCCATGGCACTGAGGCAGGTGCCGCCGAGATCAGCCGGGTCAACGTTGAACTCGAGGTTGAACCGCGTGAGCTCCGTGACCAACCGCTCGTCCTTATTGTGCTCCAGGAGCTCCAACACCAGGTTGGCTGGCTGCCCGCTGGCATCGACCAGGAACAGTTCCTGTTCCGCACCAATCCGAGAGACACCGGTCTCCAGCATGTCGTTGGCCAGCATGTACTCCAGGGCCCGGACATCCTGAATCACCTGTCTGGTGAAGCGTCTGGTGGCTACCGGATCGACCGTCTGCTCTACGTTGTGTTCGCCCATCGAGGTTTTGGCTGACTCGTTGCCCGCAGAGTAAGACCCTTTTCAGGCCGACGCAACGGTCGACCTGGCGGGCTGGACCGCGAAACCTTGACCCTTGGGGTCTCGTTTCGCGAGCATGCGAATCGGCTCCCTCCTGCTATTGATCCTGATGGTTCTGCCGCTGACGGCGCCCGCGGCAGCCCAGGTGCCTCAGGATCCGGAATTGGTGACCAAGCGTCTCCTTGTCCGAGGTATGACCCGGGCGTTCCTCGGTGACCACGCAGCTGCAGCCGAGCTGTACCAACAGGCCCTGCGTCTCCGGCCGGATGATGCAACCATACACGCCGCCCTGGCACAGTCCTACTCCGACCTTGGCGATGCTGTGCAGGCCATGTTCTATGCAGAGCGGGCCCTCGCCCTGGCACCCGCCCGTCCAGAGAATCTTGCGGTTGTCGCGGAGCTGCGCCAGGCGTCCGGCGACGGCGTCGGCAGTCTGGAGGCCTATGACCGTCTTGTACAGATTCGTCCGGGAGACGCCGCCACCCACGTGGCTCGGGCTCGCTTGCTGCACAGTCTTGAGCAACGTGCGTCTGCCGTTGAGGCCTATCGCACCGCGGCGCGATTGGCCCCGGAC
>JABDJZ010000585.1 GCA_013003255.1 Rhodothermales bacterium | reverse complement strand
CCAGACAGGAGGCCCGTCCTCCTTTGACGTGGCTGTGGTTGCTCCTGACGGCGCAAGCATCCGCCCCATTGGCGCCCTGCCCATCACCCTGGAAAAGGGTGAAATGAAGCGAATCGAAGCCTTCGTGGTGATTGACCCCTCCTCCGTCGAGAACGGCGTGGCCCAGGCCACGTTTGAGTTGTCCTTCGGAACCGGCGGCACCGAGCGGTTCGATTTCCCAATTCTGGGTCCCTCCGGACCCGGGCAAACCCGTTGAGACGATGAAACTCCGCGTTCCCCCAGAGATCGCATGGCCGCTGTTTGTAGTAGCGCTGCTGTTGAGCAGCCTCGGCACGGGAGCCGCGGTGGTCTACTTCGCCGGATCTGACGGTGGCGTACAATTGGTTCAGGAGCAGCCGGCGGCCCAAAGTCCGGACACCGGGTCGGATCAGGAGACTCCTTGACCTGCGCGCACTGTCAGCTCCCCTTGGGCCGACACGTAGTGGACGACAGGTTTTGCTGCGCTTCATGTTCGGCAGTCTACCGCATGCTGCACGAGTCCGGGCTGGCTGAGGACTACTATCGCCTGGCTACGCTGGGGTCAACACCCACTCCGGCCACCGCCGGGAGCGCGCCTGAGCAGCTGAACGAATTCGACTCCCCGGTCTTTCTGGACAGGCACACGCGGACGCTCGATGGTGGGAAACGTGAGGTATCCCTGCATCTCGAGGGCGTCCACTGCGCCGCATGCGTCTGGCTGGTAGAGCGCATGCCCCACGCGGTGCCTGGAGTCTCCGGGGCGCGCGTCGATCTGGCATCCACCCGTCTGGATCTTCGGTGGGAGCCCGGGCAGGTCTCCCTCAGCGGCATCGCCGAATGGCTCGGACGCTTTGGGTATACCCCGCACCCGCTTGACCAGCGAGAGGAGCGGGTCCGAGCCGCAGAGCGCAAGTCGCTGGTCCAGGTGGGTATCGCATGGGCACTGGCTGCCAACGTGATGCTCCTGGCCGCCGCGTTCTACGTGGGTCTGGACGTACTGGCTGACCCCTTGCTGTTTACCACGGCACGCTGGACCAGTCTGGTGCTGGCCTTTCCAGCCGTGTTTGTCATTGGCCGCGGCTTCTTTCTGCGGGCCTGGACCTCGGCCAGACTGGCAGTGCAGCGACGCGACTGGCGCCACCTGCACATGGATGTCCCGGTGGCGCTCGGCCTCACGGCTGGATTCGTCCATTCGACGATGGCCACGGTCACCGGAAATGGCGAGGTCTGGTTCGATTCCCTCGCGGTCCTCACCGCGGCACTGCTCACCTCCCGCTGGCTCCAGCAACGGAGTCGGCGGGCCGCTACCGAGGCCGTGAGTAGACTTCACGGCGCTCTGCCAACCATGGCGACGGTGGTCGAAGACGGAACAGAGGTGCAGCGACCCGCAGACATGCTGGCGCCCGGAGATCTGGTTCGCGTCGAGCCGGGAGGCCTCTTCCCTGCCGATGGCCGGGTCGAGAGCGGCCGTTCCTCGGTGGACCGATCGATGATCACCGGGGAATCCAGACCCGAGCCCGTTCGTCCGGGTACGGAAGTCCTGGCTGGTGCACGAAACCTGTCCAGTCCGGTGCTGTGCCGCGTATCCGCTGCAGGAGGGGCATCGCGCCTGGGCGGCCTGCTGGATCTGGCGGGACGGCCCGCTGACGAAGCCCCGATCGTTGAACTTGCGAATCGCATTTCCGGCCCATTCGTGGCCGTTGTGCTGACGCTCGCCGTGATTACCGCCGTCGCGTGGACCATAATCGACCCGGCGCAGACGCTGCCCAACGTGATCGCCTTGTTGGTGATCACCTGTCCGTGTGCGCTGGGAATGGCAACACCCTTGGCCATGACGGTAGCCAGCGGCCGCGCGGCGGGTGCAGGGATCTTTATCCGAGGCGGTCTCTCTATCCAGCGCCTAACCGAGGCAGACACGGTCATCCTGGACAAGACCGGGACACTCACGGCAGGACAACCGACACTCGTCTATTCCGAGGGACCTCAGGAGGCCGTTAACCTTGCAGCCGCGCTGGAGCGCGAGATCAGGCATCCACTGGCCACGGCCGTGACGGCACTGGCCACGCAAAGCGATCTGATTCCGGACAGTGTCACGTCGGTACCCGGCAATGGAGTCCACGGAATAGTGCAGGGGCAGCGCGTGGCGGCCGGACGCCCGGAGTGGATCCTGGAGGACGCGCTGGATCCCCAGTCCCTTTGCGACCGACTCCCGGCCATCGTATCCCAAGGACTCACTCCGGTGGTCGTGGCCGTCGATGGTCAGGTCACGTGGATCGGTGGCTTCGGCGATACAGTACGGCCGGAGGCTCGGGACCTGGTGGACTTCCTGACTGCACGCGGGGTCCGGGCCTGGCTCCTCTCTGGGGATCATCCCGAGGTTTCGGCCCGCGTTGCCCGTGAACTCGGACTTCCGCTGGCCTCACCGGGCGAGGGCGGCCTGACGGCGGCCGGACCCGAGGCCAAGGCGGCGTTGGTCCAGAGACTCCAGCAGGAAGGCCGCATCGTGGTCATGGTCGGTGACGGACTCAACGACGCCCCGGCACTGGCCGGCGCGGACGTAGGCATTGCAGTGGACGCCGGCACCCAGAGCAACCGGTTCGCCGCAGACGTGGTCATCACCCGGAACCCCCTCGACAGTCTCATGGAGCTGTTCGCCGGGGCCGACCGGACCATGGCCGTGATTCGCCGCAATCTGGGCATCTCCCTCGCCTATAATATGCTGGCGGCGGGCCTTGCCATGGGCGGCCT
>JABDJZ010000056.1 GCA_013003255.1 Rhodothermales bacterium | reverse complement strand
GTGCTCAAATGGGCCAACCGTTCACTTTCCCACCCGCACACCGAGAGTTCTACCGGACCGAAGGGGGCGCGCCCCTGCTGGATACCCAGTACACCGTGTTCGGCGAAGTGATTGAAGGGTTTGACGTTTTGGATGCCATCGCCCGCGTCGAGACGCCGAACACCCGTGGTGACGCCACGACACCGGCCCTGGGCGATCAGCCCCTGGAGCCTCTTCCGATGGTCGTGAGACCGGCCGACTGATGAGCATCACACGGACAGAGCAGGAGCTTCGGCGCCGCGAGGAACGCGCAGCGCTGGAAGAGGCGGGCATTGAGGCATATCCCCATTCCTGGGAGGTCACGGCGCGGTCCGCGACCATCCTGGAGACCTTCGACGACGAGCAGCATCAGCCGGACGAGGAGACCGGCGAGGCCCGCTACCGGGTGAGCATTGCCGGACGCATGATGTCCAGGCGAATCATGGGGAAGGCCTCCTTCTTCCACCTGCAGGATTCCGAGGGGCAGATCCAGGTCTATGTCCGCCGGGATGATTTGCCCGAGGGCTTCTACAACACTGTATTCAAGCGCCTGCTGGATATCGGTGACATCGTCGGGGTGGAAGGCTACGTCTTCCGCACCCGCATGGGCGAAATCTCAGTCCACGCTGAGCGGCTGGTACTCCTGGCCAAGGCCCTGCGTCCGCTTCCCGTAGTGAAGGAGCAGGATGGCCAGGTCTACAACGAGGTCACCGATAAGGAATTCCGCTACCGGCAACGGTATGTGGATCTGGTGGTCAACCCCAAGGTCCGGGAGACCTTTCGGCAACGCGCCAAACTGATTTCAGGCATCCGCTCTTTCCTGGATGAGCGCGGTTACCTGGAGGTGGAGACGCCGGCCCTGCAGCCCATCTATGGGGGGGCGGCAGCGCGTCCCTTCACCACGCACCACAATGCGTTGGACATGCCGCTCTTCCTGCGCATCGCGGACGAGCTGTATCTGAAGCGCCTGGTTGTCGGCGGGTTCGACGGCGTCTACGAGATTGCCAAGGACTTCCGCAACGAGGGGCTCAGCCGGTTCCACAACCCGGAGTTCACGATGATGGAACTCTACGTGGCGTACCGGGAGTACGGCTGGATGATGGATCTGGTGGAGGAGATGGTCGAGCATGTGGCCACGTTGCTTCACGGGAAGCCCGAGGTCCAGTACGGTGAGCATACCATCTCCTTCAAGCGCCCCTGGAAGCGCGTTCCCATTTTCGAGGCCATTCGCAAGCGGACCGGGCACGACCTCTACGGGCTCCCTCGCGAGGACCTTGCCCGCATCGGCAAGGATCTCGGGCTCGAGATCGATTCGTCGATGGGATCCGGGAAGATCATAGACGAGATCTTCGGTGAGTTTGTCGAGCCCAACCTGATCCAGCCGACGTTCATCACGGACTACCCGGTGGAGCTGAGCCCCCTGGCCAAACGCCACCGCTCGACGCCGGGGCTCGTGGAACGGTTCGAGGCCATCGTGGGGGGCAAGGAGATCTGCAACGCCTTCAGCGAGCTCAATGACCCGGATGATCAGCGCTCGCGGTTCGAGGCGCAGGACCGACTCCATGCCGCCGGTGACGATGAGGCGATGGCCATTGACGAAGACTACCTGCGGGCCCTGGAGTACGGGATGCCGCCGACGGCAGGTCTCGGAGTGGGCATTGACCGGCTGACCATGCTGATGACCAACTCCGCGTCCATCCGGGACGTGATTCTCTTTCCGCTTTTGCGGCCTGAGAAGACGGAGTCTGAAGAATCTACCTCGGACGAGAGCGTCGGCGATTCGTGACCTCTGCCCCCACACGGGACGACTCGTGGGAGGTAGGCTACATACAGCTGATAAGGCAGAACACCATGTTTCGTCGCCTGTGGGCGGGAAACGTAGTGTCGTTGCTGGGCGACTGGTTCAACACCATCGCGCTCTACGCGCTGATCCTGCAACTCACGGGTTCTGAGCTGGCACTTGGGGCGGTCTTTATTGCGAAGATGCTCCCGTCCGGACTGGCGTCGCCCATCGCCGGGCTCGTAGTGGACCGGTTTGATCGCCGCCGCGTGATGATCGGTGCCGATCTCATCCGCGCCGTGGTTGTCCTGGGCTTCCTGCTGGTGGATGAGGCCAGCGAAGTGTGGATGGTCTACCTCTTTACGGTGCTCCAGGTGGTGGTGGGCTCCGTCTTCCGGCCGGCCCAGAACTCGTCCGTGCCCAACATCACGGCCACCAATGAACTCATGACCGCCAACGCCCTGATGGCGGCGACGTGGTCCACGCTACTGGCATTCGGCGCGGCGGCAGGCGGTTTTGCTACCGAGTGGCTGGGCCTCAAGGCGGTCTTCGTGCTGGACTCGCTCACCTATCTGGTCTCGGCGTGGTTCATCTGGCGAACCGTCATTCCCCAGAACACGGACGCGGTCACCGACAGGGGCGGACTGATTCGCACGGCCGCCAAGGATGTGCTCGCCGGGTGGCGACACATGATCCAGGTGCCTGAGATCGGGCGTGTGGCTCTGGCCAAGGCCGCGTGGGCCATTGCAGGTGGCGGGCTGGTTTTCCTGTTGGCGCTGCTGGGCGAAGCCCTCAGTCCTACGGCTGCCTCGGTGGCCATCGGCATCCTGTTCGCCGCGCGAGGACTGGGTACGGGGATCGGGCCCATCATCGCCAGGGCGCTGGCACGGGACCGGGCGCACTGGCCGATGATTCTGGGCGTGTGCATCTCGGCGAGCGGGCTGTGCTACCTCGCCATCGGGTTCCTCCCATGGACCTACTGGATCGTTGCGCTCATCATCGTGGCGCATGCCACGTCCGGTGCCAACTGGGTGTTGTCCAATGTGCTGCTTCAGGAGCGGACGGAAGATCGGTGGCGTGGCCGTGTGTTCGCCACCGAATGGTTGGCTGTGATGGTAGCCGATACCATCGCCATTCTTGCGGCGAGTCTCATTCTGGATGCAGAGCTGCTGGATCTGCGGGGGGTGCTGCTCCTCCTGGCAGGGACACAATTCCTCTGCGGCGTGGCCTGGGTGCTACTTGTCGTGCCACGCGAACGACGCTGGGCGGGGTAGCCAAAAGGGGATTGGCACCGTTTTCGATAGGGAGAGCACGACCACCCTAACACGGATCACGTTCGCCCGATGGCATCACCCACGTGGATGCAAGTCTCCGCCCTCAGCGCCGATGCGCTGCAGGAACTCGCGGACCTCAAGGAATTCGCCTTTGCCGAGGTGGATGCCAAGGGATTGATCCAGACACTCAACCCGTTCGCACGCCTCTGCTGGGACTGGAAGGAGGGTCACCCGACGCCGGATGACGTCGACTGGATTCTGCGCGAAATGCCGCCAGATTCGTCAGAAACGCTGCCTTTGAAGAAGGGAGGCCTGTATCTGCACGCCGTAAGACTGCCTGAAGAAGCGGGCTGGGTGGTGATTGGATACGAGCCCGAAGCCCTGGAGGATGAGCCCGAAAACGAGGCCTCCTTCAACGCGCTCCTGGACCAGATGCCCGCCATCGTAATGCGGATGCAGACGGACGGGACCGTCCTGGCGGTGAACAAGGAAGGCAGCCGCGTGACCGGCTTTCCGGATGCAGACATCGTAGGCATTCGATTCTGGTCACGGGTAGTTCTGCCGGAACATCTTTCCCAGGTTGAGGAGACCATTCGCACCGTGGCGGCCAACCAGGCCGGCCTGGTGACCTTTCAGTATCGGACGGCTTCGGGCGTTGTGCGCCGGGCCGAGATGCACCTCTACTTCTCCGAGGCCTACGAAGTCGAGGCGGTGGTCTTTGACCTGACGCGCTTCGAATCTTCAGGACAGGACCAGAATCTCAACGACACCATCCGACGCGCCGTGGACCAGAGTCCGGTCGGAATGATCTGGGTCGATGGTACTGGTGCGATTCGGTACCTGAACAACCGGGTGCAGGAACTTGTGGGGATCACAACGGCCGAGAGCTGGAAGCAGCGCCTGGTTGAGGAAGCCCCCGGATTTGACCCCGACGCGTCTCGCGCCATCCGTCGCTGCCTTGCAGACGGCGATGCCGCCCGGGCCGTAGAGGTCCGGTTTGAAACCGCCTCGGGCGTCATACAGAATGCCCGCGTTGCGGTGAGCCCAGTCTACCTTGAAGGCAGCCGGGCCGGATGCACGTTGATGGTCCACGCAGCGGACGGTCGCGATGGCTGGGACGATCCGCGCACCCGCTATGAGGCCGCCGCGCTGACCATGCGGGAGATTGCTACGGCATCGCCCGATACCAACGTATTTCTTGATTCCGCGGCGCGCATCATCGGCGAGGCCGCCGGAGCGGATCGCGTTCGCATTCTCTTCAGTGACCCCGCCGCCACCTCTCCGTTCACCCGCGCCATGTGGACGGCCTCAAGCGGCTTTGCGCGGCAGAATATCGATGGTGACCGCGAAGTGCTGGTCACCATGGGTCCCGGAGAAGAACTGTATGTCGGCCCCGATGAGGACGCTGATGCGGCGGCGCTTGCCTCCGTCATCGACATCCACGAAGCCATCTGGCTCCGACTCGGCAAGGAGGGAGGTTTCGACGCCTTCCTGGCCCTGGAGCGCCTACCCGGCGAGAACGAGGCCCGCAAGGCATGGACCGCCCGCGAGCGATCATTCCTGAAGAAGCTGCAGGAGGTCTTTGAGACCCTTTGGTCCTGGATCGAGGTGGGGAGCCGCTACCGCATGGTTGTGGCAGCCGTTGAGAACGCGCTGTTCGGGTTTGCCTTTGGCGAGGACGGCGACCGCCGGTACCTGTTCGTTACGGACCAGGTCGAGGCCATCACCGGCCATCCCGCCGCAAGCTTTACCAATTTGCACGGTGCCCTCGACTGGGTGGAGTCCGTGGTCCATCCGGATGATCGCGCCATGGTGCGCGCGCACGACCGGACTCTGGAGCAGGGACACGAAAGCAGAATCACCTATCGAATCCGGACTGCCGACGCTTCGGTTCGCTGGATCCAGGAACAGGCCGCCCCCAACCCGGATCCGACCGGCTTCAGCACGGTCTCCGGAACGCTGACCGACATCACGGACCGCAAGCAGGCCGAGGACGTCCTTCTGGATGCCAAGCAGCAGGCCGAGTTGGCCGTCAAGCGGAAGACCGGGTTCATCGCGACCCTGAGTCACGAGATTCGCACGCCTCTGGGAGCGGTTCACGGGTACGCCCAACTCCTGGAGAAGGAGATTGGCGAGGCAGAGACCAAGGCCGGCACCAGACTGCCCGACGAGATTCACGAGTTCGTACGCGCCATCGGCGACAGGTCGGGCCGCCTCTCCGAACTGGTCAAGGACCTCTTCGAGGTCTCCAATCTGGAGATGGGAGACGTTCAGATCCGGAAGGTCCCTGTGGCCATTCATGGCGTCATCCGGAAGTCGGCCCAGAAAACGGCCAAGACACTTCGCGAGAAGGGTGTCCGAATGCGCCTGCAGTTGGATAGCCGCGATCCGAAGGTGGCCGGCGATCCGCATCGGCTTGAACAGGTCCTCGACAACCTGTTGTCCAACGCCATCAAGTTTACCGAAGAAGGCTCGATCACCGTGGCAACGCGGCACCTTCGCAACACCGTCGAGATAGACATCACCGACACCGGCATCGGTATCGCCGATGAGTTCAAGGGGCGTGTATTCGACGCGTTCACCCAGGAGGACGACTGGAAGAACCGCCGGTTTGAAGGAACGGGCCTCGGCCTGGCGCTGGTCAAGAAGCTGATTGACCTGATGGACGGAACCATCGAGGTAGAGAGTCGCAAGGGTCAGGGATCGACGTTCCGCATCGTCCTGCCGGCCGCTCGCGTGCCTGACACGGCGGCGCCCAGGCTACCGCGTCCGCATCGGGGCTGATCCCGGCAGTTGATTCGCCGGTTAGCTGGTCCGATCACGGCCGGCCAAACCGGGACCGGCAGAACGTTATCGCACGTTGTCCCGATTCCGAAGTGCGTTTCGCACGTTGCGCATCAGGCCCTCATACTTGGTTCGCTTGACGGCGCTTCTCCGAAACAGCTCCCGGTATGCCGGCACATCCAACTCCTCCCACTCCTCGAGCGAAGTCTGTGGCAGTTGGGGCCGCGCCCGGTAGCGATCCTCGGTGGTGGTTGAGCTGAACCGGTTCCAGGGACACACCTCCTGGCAGACGTCGCAGCCGTAGATCCAGTTGCCGATCTCGCCGGCCGTTTCCCGCGG
>JABDJZ010000572.1 GCA_013003255.1 Rhodothermales bacterium | reverse complement strand
GTGTGAGGATGGAGGTAGCCCTGGCGGTCCTCGGTGGTCTCGGGCGCCTCGTCGGCCGGCAACGCGTCAATGAGCTCCGCCAGCAGGCGGAGCGCATTGACCATCACCCCCTTGGCGTAGCCCGGGTGGACAGCCACTCCGTGGATGTCCACCCGCGCAGCGGCGGCGTTGAACGTCTCATAGCTGATCGTGTCGATGCCGCTTCCGTCCAGCGTGTATCCCACGCCGGCCGCCAGCGACTCGACATCCAGATGGTCCACGCCGCGACCGATCTCTTCGTCCACGGTGAAGCAAAGCACGGTGTCCGGGAGCGGTCCTTCCAGTGAGTTCCAGGAGGCTGCCAGCTCCATCATTATTGCGACGCCGGCTTTGTCGTCACTGCCGAGAAGGGTCCTGCCGTCGCTGGTGATGAGGTCCTCGCCCTTGTGTTTCAGGAGCGTAGGGTTGCGGGCCGGGTCGATGGTGATCGAGGGGTCGCCGGAAAGCTTGATGACGGTCCCGTCCCACGCCTCGTGAACCACCGGGTTGACTGGAGATCCGGGCGCATCGGGCGCGGTGTCGACGTGGGCAAACAGCGCCACGGTCGTCCCGCCGGCACCGGTCCCGCCTGCGCCGCCACCGGCACTAGTCCCGCCCGCACCGCCGGCAACGGCCCCGCCAGCGCGGGCCCCGCCTTCGCCACCCTCCCGCCCTGCCAGCCGCGTAACCACGTACCCGTATTCATCCATCTGAGCCTCATGCCCCATCGCCTTCAGCTCCGTAACCAGCAGCCGCGAAAGATCCTTCTGCTTCTCCGTAGAGGGAACGCTCTTCGAGGTCGGATCAGCTTGGGTGTCGATCCGGCAGTAGCGAATAAAGCGGTCGACGAGGGGATTGGGGTGTTCCATGTCGGTCAGTATCAAGGCCGGCGGGATTCCTCTGGGCGACGGGCCTCGCTAGGAAGCGGGACACTCCACGAGAATGGCGGACATGACCTCGCGCTGAATGCGCTCCCCGGCCGGCCGGTTGAGGAGGACGCCGTCAACGACGAGTGCTGATGAACCACCGCCGTCCAGGTTGATACCGTCTACCGCCCCGGCCGACGCAAGCAGTTGCGCAAGCTCGGTCAGGTTGGCCCCACGACTGTCCCGCTGCCGCCCATCGACCACCATCAGGATAAGGGCACCTTCTGCGGTGACCCCGGCGGCGGTTCGGGGGTGAACGCGCGGGATGGAGGATCCAAAAAACACTTCCTCATCCACGGTGATGGTGGGTGATCCGTCACGTAGCAGGCGGGGGCCGGCTGACACGGCATCGCGCATGGGCCAGGGGTTCGCCTGAGTGAGGTCTGGAAACTCGGCCGGAGCTCCGGGCCGGTTGGGATTCGGCGCAGGCCAGGCAATGGTTGAGTCATTGCGCGAGTTGACCCAGTCGATGTAGACACGACCGCCGTCCGTGATGCCGAGCGTTGCACGTGCCGTGGGGTACCGGACGTCATCTCGGATCACGCTCCCGATGGCGGCTTCGATAATCTCGCCGTCGGCCATGAGTAGACCGACGTGGCTCGCGGGATCTGCATCCATCCGGAAGTATCCGCCGTTCACGGCCACGCAGGCTTCTTCGTCGCGGGCAAAGTCCGAGACGGTTTCGCGCAGGTCCACGTCATCCGACACCGCTACGCGCGCCCGCGTCTCCTGGGTCAGGTCCACCGAGACGTACCAGGCGCGCAGGGGGAGTTCGTCGTTGGTGCCCTGGTAGACGCGCACGGAAGATGGCAGGCGCTGATTGAGGCTGTCCACCGCCGTCCATGCAACAAGCTGATCAGGCATTGCGGCCAGGCCAAGCGGTTCTTCCGGCTCCGGGCCGCAAGCGGCCGTCAGACAGGTCAGGAAGAGGAAGGTCAGCAGGTTCGGGACTCGCATGCAGCAAGAAACGTCAGGGGATGGCGGAAGCCCGAACAACCGCTGCCAACGGTGAACGGACGGGCCTGGATGACCCGTGGGGAATCTACGGCGTAGCTTGTCGGCAGCCCCGCAAACCTTCCCGGATAGCCGGGTGTCCAATGGGGGAACAGCCAAATCGAATGGGATCCAGGGAAACGGACTGGGTAGAACAGGCGCAGCGTGGTGACACGGGTGCATTTGATCGTCTCGTCCGCGAGAACGAGGCCGGCGTCCTGCGTGCGATCTCTGGCATTCTGGGCCGTTCGCCTGAAGTGTATGACGTTTACCAGGACTCGCTGGTAAGTGCCTTCACGAAGCTTCGCGGATTCAGACAGGACAGTTCATTCTCCACCTGGCTGACCCGGATCGCCGTGAACCGCGCTTTGAACCAGCGCCGCAAGACGCGGAATGCCCGCGAGGCCCCGATGGAACTGGCCGAACACCTGCCGGCCGATTCCCGGGATGCGGCCAGCAACCTGGAACAGTCGGAACTCAGACGTTCCACCGAGCGCGCCATGGAGTCCCTGTCCGAGCGCGAGCGCGCCGTGTTCGTCCTCAAGCACACCCATGGCTACAAACTCAGGGAGATCGGCGTGATGCTGGGGTGCGCCGAGGGCACTGTCAAGAATTACCTCTTCCGGGCCACCCGGAAGCTGCGGGTTGTACTGGAGCCCGCCTATAGAGACCTATGACCATGAAGTGTACCCATGACCAGGACCTGCTGATCTTGCTGCAGGCCGATGAGCTTTCCGAGACAGAGGCAGCCAGCGTGCGTCGCCAGGTGGAATCCTGCGAGGCGTGTCGCGAGGAACTCGACAGGCTGTCCCACGTCGCCTCCGCGGTGGTACCGCCGGCGGTGGATCCGGACGCGGTTGCCCGTGCCCGAGCCCTGGCCTACACCCGCATCGGTTCTTCCTGGCGCGTGCGTTCCCGCGTCATGTCAGGGCGGATTGCCGATGTGCTCCGCCGCGTTCGTCCCATGCCGGAACTGGCTCTGGGGATGCTGCTGGTGGCTGTGGGGTACGGGATCGGCTCTCGGGGTGACACAGCGCCGCCTCCGGTAGCGGAGAGTCAGATGGTCGACGTTTGGGACATCGAATGGGACGAAAACCTGGGGCAGGCGGTGGTCCGCTATGATCGTCCGGGAACGAGATCGCTTTCGGGTGACCTGTCAAACCGGGAGGTAGCGTATCTCCTGCAGTCGGCCCTTCTTGAGGGAGACGACAACGGGATCCGGAACCGGGCGCTGAAGACCGTCCAGGCCCTGGCCAGCTCCGGCGCTCCGGCAGACGACCTTTCGCGTGCGATAACCGAGTTGGTCCGCTCCGAGCCTCAGGAAGCCCTGCGTCTTCGCGCCATCTGGGCCATGGACGCCCTCTACGAATCGACTGAGCTTCCCGAGGATGCGCGCGATGCCCTTCTGGTGGCACTTACCTCAGACGCCGGGGATGGGGTGCGAATCGCCGCCCTCAATACGCTGATGGCCCATCAAACATTTCCGGATGACGCCCGGACGCTCCGGCAGGTGATGTCATCCGACAACAATCCCTATGTGCGCTCGGGAGCGGCCGAGACCCTGCAGCGCATGGGCATACCGCTCGAGGAACTGCGCTGAGGGTCTGTAACCTACCGGTAACATCCCCGTAACCCTGTTCAAACAAGGACCTTTGCAGGCTATGAACCGACGTCAACTACTCAACGCTACCCGACTGATGGCGATTGCCATCGTGATTGCCGTGGCCGGTACCACGGCTGTCCAGGCATCCGTCGAGAAGGACACCATCAAGCGCAGCTTTACAGTTGAGCCTGGTGGTACACTCTACATTGATGTCGATCGGGGCAACGTGGTGGTCGAGGCCATTGACGGAAACCAGGTTCACGTCGAGATGGAGCGATTGGTCAACCGCACCAACGCGGATGATGTCAAGCGCATCCTGGCCCGCCACGAGTGGGAAATTGAGCGGGACGGCAGTGACGTGGTCATCGAGTCGCAGTTCGAGCGTGAAGGCATCCGTCGGGCCCGCATGGAGGAATTCCGGCTGCGAGTGGTCGTGAAGGTGCCGCACGAATACAACGTGGACTTCAGCACAGGTGCCGGTAACGTCGACATCGCAAACCTGCGGGGCTATGTGGAAGGTCGTACCGGTGCTGGCAATGTCACCATCGGAGAGATCCTCGGAGATGTGGAGGTCCGATCCGGGTCGGGCAACATTGAGATCGCGGGCGTCGATGGCGAACTGGAAGTTCAGTCCGGAGCCGGCAACATCCGCCTGGGCTACGTGGGTGGTGAGATCGATGCTGCCACCGGTGCCGGTGACATCACGGCCAGGATCACGCGGCAGCCGGGAGCAGACTCTCGCCTGGAGTCGGGTGCCGGAAACGTGGTGGTCTACGTGGAACAGGGAATTGGACTCCTGGTGGATGCCAAGGCCAGTGTGGGTTCAGCCAGCTGTGAGTTTGACCTGGAAGTGGAGGGACGCTGGATGAGCAAGTCCTTCGGCGGCCGGATCAACGGCGGTGGTCCCGAGCTGACCATGCGGTCCGGCGTCGGTAACGTCTCGCTGCGGCGCTTCTAGCAAGCCGGGTCGAGCACCCGACTTCCTCAAGACTTTGAATGGGCCTTCCCCAGGGGGGAGGCCCATTCTTTTTGGCCCCACTGGCGTCGGTCGCTGGCCCTCCGGCGCCGGCCTGCTGACCGG
>JABDJZ010000498.1 GCA_013003255.1 Rhodothermales bacterium | reverse complement strand
GGAGACACGGTGGAGTACGCGCTTGGACTCCTGATGGAGCTCCGGGTCCGGCACCTGCCGGTGGTGGGTGAGGAGAAGCGCGTGCTGGGCATGCTGTCCGAGGATCGTCTTCTGGACGCCTCCAGTCCTGACGAAGGCATCATGGATCTGATCGCCGGACTTCCCGTGACGGCCCAGTCAGGCGATCACGTCTTCGAGGTGTCCCGACTGATGATGGAGCACGACCTCACGACGGTCCCCGTGATTCGTGATGAGGCTTACATCGGACTGGTTCGTCGGCACGACCTTTTCGAGTGGTTCGCGCGGTCGCTGTCCACCCATGCACCGGGTGCTATCCTGGCGCTCGAGGTCAAGCCTCGCGACTACGCGCTCTCCCGCTTGATCTACGCCGTTGAACAGAGTGACGTGCGCGTGCTTTCGGTAGGTACCGAGCAACCGGGCACGGCCGATGACAACATCCGGGTCACCGTGAAGATCAACGTGCGGGATGCGTCCAGGGCGCGTGCCATGCTGGAACGCGAAGGGTATCGGGTGGTCGCTGCTTTCGGCGAAGAGGAAGACCAGCAGGACCTGGCAGACCGAGTCCAGGCCTTCATGCGCTACCTGGAAGTCTAGGGCCGGAACTCCGAACAGGGAGGCTCTCCGGGCGTACACACTCGGATACCCGAAGCGGGCACCTGTAGCCTGCACGGGTCGTTGAATCGAGAAGCCCGAACACACTCCCCCGACGGACCTATATGGAACCGAACCCATCCGGGAATCCGGAATCCAAAGCAGACTACGGCGCATCCAATATCCAGGTCCTTGAAGGACTTGAGGCCGTTCGCAAGCGCCCCGCCATGTACATCGGTGATGTGGGCATCCGTGGCCTGCATCACCTTGTCTACGAGGTGGTGGACAACTCGATTGACGAGGCCCTCGCCGGACACTGTGACCGCATCGAAGTGACCATCAACAAGGATGGCTCCATCACCGTGCGAGACAACGGGCGTGGCATCCCCGTGGATGAGCACAAGGAAGGGGTATCGGCACTCGAGGTGGTAATGACCACCCTGCACGCCGGCGGTAAGTTTGACAAGGACACCTACAAGGTCTCCGGTGGTCTTCACGGTGTGGGTGTCTCCTGTGTGAACGCGCTGTCCAGCCGCCTGGAGGCACGGGTGCAGCGGAACGGAAAGCTCTGGGAGCAGGACTACGAGTTGGGTAAGCCCACCGCCCCCATCCGGGAGGTGCGCGCCATGACCGCCGATGAGGAGTCGGGCACGGAAGTTCAGTTCTGGCCGGACGCCGGCATCTTCCAGACCACCGAGTACCGGTTCGACACGCTGGCAGAGCGACTTCGCGAGCTGGCTTATCTGAACCGGGAGGTCTACATCCGGATTGCCGACCTCCGCGAGGACGATGAGATCATCGAAGAGGAATACCACTTTGAGGGCGGCATCTCGGAGTTCGTGACCTACCTGGACGAGGCGCGGACCCCGATCAGCGAAGAGGTCATCTACGTGGGCGACGAGGACGCCGATGTCCCGGTGGAGCTGGCCATGCGCTACAACACCGGCTACACGGAGAACGTCCTCTCGTTTGTCAACAACATCAATACCCACGAAGGGGGCACGCACGTCTCCGGCTTCCGGCGCGCGCTGACCCGAACGCTCAAGGGGTATGCGGAGAGCAACAACCTGCTCAAGAACGCCAAGGTGGACCTTTCCGGAGATGACTTCCGGGAGGGCTTGACCGCCGTGTTGTCAGTCAAGGTCCAGGAGCCCCAGTTCGAGGGCCAGACCAAGACCAAACTCGGCAACTCCGAGGTGCAGGGCGCCGTGGAATCTCTCGTGGGTGAGCGCCTCAAGATCTGGCTGGAGGATCATCCCAAGGAAGGCAAGCGGATCGTAGATAAAGTGCTCCTGGCCGCTCAGGCCCGGGACGCGGCACGAAAGGCGCGCGAGCTGGTCCAGCGCAAGAATGCCTTTTCGACCGGTGGCCTTCCCGGCAAGCTGGCGGATTGCGCCTCGCGCAATGCCGAGGAGTGTGAACTCTACCTGGTTGAGGGAGACTCGGCCGGCGGCTCGGCCAAGCAGGCGCGTGATCGGCACTTCCAGGCCATTCTTCCGCTTCGAGGCAAGATTCTGAACGTGGAAAAGGCCCGCCTGGACAAGGTGCTGGCCAACGAGGAGATCAAGAACATCGTCACGGCGCTGGGAACGGGGCTGACGGTGGGATCGGAGGAACTCGATCTCGAAAAGCTCCGCTACCACAAGGTGGTGGTGATGACAGATGCCGACGTCGACGGTGCGCACATTCGCACACTGCTCCTCACCTTCCTCTATCGCCAGCTGAGACCGCTTCTGGAGCGCGGGTACGTGTACGTGGCTCAGCCACCCCTGTACAAGGCCAAGAAAGGCAAGCAGGAGCGGTACGCCTGGGACGACGCGGAACTGCAGGAGGCCATCGTGGAACTCAAAGGTGAGTCAGCGGCCAGGGTCACGGTGCAGCGCTACAAGGGACTCGGTGAGATGAACCCGGAGCAGCTCTGGGAAACCACCATGGATCCGAAGCGCCGAATGATGCAGCGGGTGACCATTGACGATGCGGCCGCCGCCGACCGGATATTCTCCACCCTGATGGGTGATGCCGTGGAGCCGCGGCGGAAGTTCATCGAACGTAACGCCAAGTACGCCACCATCGATGTCTGAGGCGGACTCGGGGCATAAGACCGGAGGCGAGGGGGTCACGATCCCAACTCCGACGGCTGCGTACGCCCCCGAGTTGAGCATCGTCATCCCGCTTCTGGATGAGAGCCAGTCTCTTGAGGAGCTGGCCGAACGCATCCGGGTGGCTTGCGCCGAGTTCACGTTCGAGGTGCTGTTCGTGGACGATGGATCCAGGGATTCCTCCTGGGAAACCATTCGGGCCATCCACGCCGCAGATCCCCGATTCGGAGGGATTCGATTCCGTCGAAACCAGGGTAAGTCCGCAGCACTATCCAAAGGGTTCGAGGCAACGCGCGGCCGATTCGTCGTCACCATGGACGCCGATCTGCAGGACGATCCGGCCGAAGTCCCGGCGATGGTGGCCAGACTTCGAGCGGGGGCCGACCTGGTCAGCGGATGGAAGCAAAAGCGCAATGATCCGCTCTCCAAGACGGTGCCGAGTCGCTTCTTCAATGGAGTGACCCGCTGGATTTCCGGGATCGGTCTACATGACTTCAACTGCGGACTGAAGGCGTACAAGTCCGAGGTGGTCAAAAGTGTCCGCCTGTATGGCGAACTCCACCGATACATTCCGCTTCTGGCAAAATGGGAGGGATTCGAGCGGATCGAGGAGCAGGTGGTGGTTCATCATCCCAGGACATTCGGCAAGACCAAGTTTGGCTTGGAACGCTATCTCCGGGGATTTCTGGATCTTCTGTCTGTCCTCTTCCTGACGCGCTTCTCCGCCCGCCCGATGCACTTCTTCGGGGCCCTGGGCAGCCTCGCGTTCTTCGGGGGATTTGTCATCAGCCTCTGGCTCTCTGTGGAAAAACTGGTGTTCGGACGACCCATCGGAGACAGACCACTCCTGCTGCTGGGAGTCCTCCTGATCCTGGTCGGCAGCCAGATGTTCACCACGGGACTGCTGGGGCAGTTGATCGTTCGGCCGTCCATGGAAGACACCTCGTCCATTGCAACGACGGCGCGGATCGTGCCGGACAGGCCGCGGTCCTGACTCCGTGCGCATCGCTCTCGTAGGTCCTTTCGCGCCCTTCCGGGGCGGCATCGCGCAGTTCAATGACCGGCTCAGGGACGAACTGTTGAAACGGAACCATGAGGTCCAGGCAGTTACGTTCTCGAGGCAGTATCCCGGGGTCCTGTTTCCGGGATCAACCCAGTATGACCCCTCCCGAAGCGGAGATGCCCGGCCTCTGGTTGATTCGGTCAACCCGGTATCGTGGTGGCGCGCCGGCCGCGCCATTCGCAGCGGCAAGCCCGATGTGGTGATTCCGGCCTACTGGACTCCGCACCTGGCCCCGGCACTGGCAGGCGTGTTGGCATCCGCCGGCGCGCCGGCGCTGGGCCTCATCCACAATGCCCGGCCCCATGGAGGGAGCGTGCTATCCAATCCGCTTGGCAAGCTGTTCATCAACCGGTTGAACGGGGCCGTGACCCTGTCCGATTCGGTATCTGGTGACCTGAAGGACATGGGATTTAAGGGGGTGGTGGAGACGGCGTTTCACCCGGTCTACGACCACTTTGGGGAGCCCCTGGCTCCCGAGGATGCGCGGAAACAACTGGGCCTCCCCGCTGCCGGTCCGGTCCTTCTCTGTCTCGGCCTTGTGAGGCGCTACAAGGGATTCGACCGTGCGGTGGATGCTTTCGGCGAGGTCCTGGCCGAGCGGCCGGATGCCACGCTGGTCATTGCCGGCGAGGCCTATGACGACAGTCTGGACGCCGCTATGAAGCGCCTGAGCCCGGAAGCCCGGAAACGGGTTGTGCGCTCGCCCGAGTATGTGCCTGATGCCCAGGTCCCGCTCTACTATTCGGCAGCCGACTTGCTGCTGCTTCCCTATCGGACAGCTACCCAGTCCGGTGCACTGGCCGCAGCCGCACACTTTGGACTGCCTGTGGTGGTGAGCGAGGCGCCCGGACTGGCCGCCCCGGCTCGCGAATATGGAATGGGACTGGTGAGTCGCGACGGGGCCCTTGCGGGTACCATCCTTGAGGCCCTCAAACCTGAACGTGCTGCGGCCCTCTCGGAAGGGAGTCGTTCGATGGCGCGTAAGGCCTCGTGGTCACGCTTTGCTGAAGTCCTCGAAACTCTCGCCCAACGCTGCTGATGGACTACGATCCCGTAAAGGACCGACTGGTCACCTTCTTCGGTGATTCCCGACTGGGGCAGCGCCTGTTCTTCGGCGTCCTGCACCTGGTGTTTCTTCGCTCCTGGTACGTACGGCGGGTCCTGCGCAAGCACCTGGGTGATGCGCCAAGCACCGTCCTCGACGCCGGCACAGGCTTCGGACAGTACACCGACTGGATTCTCCGGCGTTTTCGTGGAGCCCATGTAGTGGCTGTGGATATCAAGCGGGACTACCTGGCCCGGGTGGAGCGCTACCTGGAGCGGGCCGGGGTTGCCTCACGGGCTGAAGTGCGATTCGGTGATCTGACGGCGCTTGAAGAAACCGGCCCCTTCGATCTCATCCTGTGCGTGGATGTCATGGAGCACATTGAGGCGGATGTCCAGGTGTTCAAGCACTTTCACCGCGTGCTCCGGCCCGGTGGCGTGGTGGTGGTCAATACACCCTCCGATCAGGGCGGCTCGAACGTGAGCGATGACGGGGAGGACTCCTTTATCGGAGAGCACGTGCGCGATGGCTACGGCGTGGAAGAGATCCGGGCCAAGCTGGCCGAGGCCGGCCTGACGCTGGAGGCTGCCGAGTACGGGTATGGACCGGCGGGTACGATGGGCTGGAGCGTCCTGGTGCAACTACCCATGCTGGCCCTGGGGCGGAGCATGGCATGGGCTCTGCTGTTGCCCGTCTACTACCTGCTGGCGCTGCCGGTGGGGCTGCTGCTCAACGCCGCGGACATGGCGGTCCGAAACGAGACCGGGACAGGCTTGACGGTGGTGGCACGAAAGCGCGCAACCGAGTAGACCGTTCGAAATAGGAACGGAGGGTTTTCTGCGGCGCTCGGCTACCGTAGTTTCCGCGGGCATCTCTTATCGATTTGCCCTCCCCAAGGCACCCGCAGGCAAGTCAGAGAAGAGCACGATGCCCACCAAGTACATTTTTGTAACCGGAGGCGTGACCTCCTCGCTGGGCAAAGGAATCGTCTGTGCGTCGTTGGGACGCCTTCTCGAGGCCCGCGGACTTCGGGTGACCATCCAGAAGTTCGACCCGTACATCAACGTGGATCCGGGGACGATGAATCCCTACGAGCACGGAGAGGTGTACGTCACGGACGATGGCGCCGAAACAGACCTGGATCTGGGTCACTACGAGCGATTCCTGGGCATCTCCACCACCCAGGCCAACAATGTTACTACAGGCCGGGTCTATCTGGAGGTAATCACCAAGGAGCGGGCCGGAGCGTACCTCGGCAAGACCGTCCAGGTGGTCCCCCACATCATCGACCAGATCAAGTCGTGGATGCTCAAGCTCGGCGAGACCGAGGAGTACGACGTGATTCTGACCGAGATCGGCGGTACGGTGGGTGACATCGAAGGCCAGCCCTACCTGGAGGCCATCCGCCAGCTTCGCTACGAGCTGGGCCCCAGCAACATCACCATTGTTCACCTGACGCTGGTCCCCTACCTCGAGGCCGCCGGAGAGGTAAAGACAAAGCCCACGCAGCACTCGGTCAAGACCATGCTGTCCTTCGGGCTGCAGCCGGATGTGCTGGTCTGCCGGACGGACCGCCCTCTGGACCAGGACGTCCGCCGCAAGCTGGCCCTGTTCTGCAACGTAGAGCCCGGCGCGGTGGTGGCTTCCCGGGACGCGGAGAGCATCTATGAGGTACCCCTGCTGCTGGCCGAGGAGGGGCTGGACCGGATCGTGATCGAGCGCATGCGCATCGAGGAAGAGCACGAGCTCCAGGAGTCGGACATGTCGGAGTGGATTGACTTCCTGAGGAAGCTCAAGGAGCCTTCCGGATCGGTCCGCGTGGCGCTGGTTGGCAAGTACGTGGCCCACCAGGACGCCTACAAGTCCATCAGCGAGAGCTTCATCCTGGCTGGCGCGGCGCACGGGACGCACGTGGACGTGAAGTACGTCCTGTCCGACGATATCACCGCCGATAATGTCGAAGAGATGCTGGGCGATGTTTCCGGCATCCTCGTGGCTCCCGGTTTCGGTGAGCGAGGGATTGAAGGAAAGCTTGAGGCCGTCCGGTTTGCGCGTGAAACCGACATCCCCTTCCTGGGCATCTGCCTGGGCATGCAGTGTGCCGTCATTGAGTTCGCCCGCAACGTATGTGGGTGGTCGGATGCGCATTCCACCGAGTTTGATCCGGAGACCTCCCAGCCGGTCATTGACCTGATGGAGGAGCAGAAGCGAATCGCCGACATGGGCGGCACGATGCGGCTCGGCGCTTACGACTGCTACCTGATGGAAGGCTCTCTGGCACGCAAGATCTATGGGACCGAGGACGTGCGCGAGCGCCACCGCCACCGCTACGAACTGAACAATGTCCTCCGGTACAAGCTGCTGGAGAACGGAATGAGCTTTACGGGCATCAACACGGCCCGTGACCTGGTTGAAATCGTCGAACTGACGGACAAACGCTGGTTTGTCGGTGTCCAGTTTCACCCCGAATACCGGAGCGTGGTGGGCAAGCCGCACCCGCTGTTCAGCTCATTCCTGGAGGCGGCCGTTGATTTCGCCAGGGAGAAAGACCAGATCAGCAAGCCCCGGCCTCGCAAGACCGAGAAGAAGCTCCAGTTGGCCTCGGTGAAGGTCTGAGGAGCTCGCCCACGGGCGTGTCCCGCCTCCCCACGTTCCACCACTTCCGCCTAAAACCCGCCTGATGCGCTCTCAGGCGGGTTTTTTCAATGTCCCCGGGGATTCGTCACGGCGAACTCACACGCGATTGACTTCAAGTATCGCTTGACATTCAGGCCAAACGACGTACATTTGGGGGATGTGTGGGGCAAAGTGGGGAATTTCCCCATGGTGTGTCTGATGGGCCGGGCCGGCGCTTCCTAGCGGCGCCCGGCATGTCGCGTTCACCGCCCTTCCGACGGCAGGGACCATGGCGACGTTCAAAGGACAGGCGGAGTTTTCAATCGACAGCAAGGGTCGCGTGGCGATCCCTGCCAAGATGAGAAACGCCCTGAGTCCGGCGGCGAAAGGGACGTTCACCATGACCCGCGGCTTCGAACAGTGCGTCTTCCTCTATCCCATGGATGGCTGGGAGCACATCGAAGAGCAGATCGGCGCACTGAATATGTACAGTCGCCAGAGCCGAGACTTTGTTCGAACCATACTGATGTGGGCCGACGAAGTATCGCTGGATGCACAGGGACGAATCAGCCTGACCCGCCCACTCATGGAGTTTGCCGGGCTGTCCGAGAAGGCCCTGATCATCGGCGCACTGGACCACATTGAGATCTGGGATCCGGCCAACTTCGAAGCCTACATGAACGGCCAGCAAGATGATTATGAGTCGCTGGCTGAACGCGTGATGGGCTCATGAACTGCCGCGATCTGATAACCCCATTCGTTCGGGCCCAGATGTGAACCCCTACACATCAGGTTACCACGAACCTGTTCTTTGCAAGGCTGTCGTTAACGGACTCGTCGGGAAGACCGACGGGTGCTACGTAGATGCAACATTGGGAGGCGGCGGACACACGGCCGCGCTTCTGGATGCACTGGATGCGGGCGGACGTGTCGTCGGGATCGATCAGGATTCCGATGCCATCGAAGCCGCCTCGACTCGACTGAGTGATTTCATTCAGACGGGTCATCTTCAGGTGATCCAGGGCAACTTCGCCAACCTGCCGGTGCTGCTGGGGACGTTGAATATTTCCGCCATCGACGGCATCCTGCTTGATCTCGGTGTGTCATCCCACCAGTTCGACGCAGGACACAGGGGGTTCAGCCATCGGCTGGACGGGCCACTCGACATGCGCATGGATACGCACGTGGACGAGTCGGCCAGAGACCTCCTCGCCCGGTTGGACGAGCGTGAGTTACGACTCATTCTCAGGAAGTATGGCGAGGAACCGCGTGCGGGATCCATAGCCCGAAAGCTGTTGGCCGGACCCGTACCTGAGACCACTCGGGAGTTGAGTGAGATTGTGGAGGGGGCCGTACCTCCTCCACAGCGATCCAAGACGCTGGCGCGCGTATTTCAGGCGCTGCGGATTGCGGTCAACAACGAACTCGAGGTGCTGGAACAGGTGCTCCGGGACGCCACCGATCTGGTGCGTCCGGGCGGACGCATCGCGGTCATAGCCTACCACTCCCTCGAAGACCGGCGGGTCAAACGCTTTCTCCGCTACGGAAACCTCCGGGGCGAGCCGGAGCGGGACCTGATGGGAAACCTGATAGCTCCCTGGAGACCAATCAATCGCCGGCCCCTCGTGCCGGACGAGGAAGAGGTCGCAGGCAACCCGAGATCCCGCAGCGCCCGTCTCCGACTGGCCGAACGACTGCCTCTCCCCTAATTCCCATGCCAACATCCAAGCCACGGAAGGGGGCCGCCCGACCGGTCCGCTTCGTCAAGTCCTCCTCCCCGGGACGCCGCGCCCCCAAGCGTGCGGTGGCCAAACGTGCCCAGTCCAGAACTGCGACGGTCTCCCCACGCCGTCGCAGCAAGGCTGCGGACGCGGACGGCCTGCCCCGCTGGCAGGATCTATCCAGCACGCCAGCGTCTCGGGGCGCACATGCCCAGGCCGGGGGGCTATTCGCCGCCGTATCCACGCTTCGGCTTGCGCTGCTCATCATTGCGACGGCGGCATTGGTCACGCTGTACGTGGGCCACGTCTACGCCACTTCCGAGCTCCTTGCGGAGGTCGATCAACTACGCCGGGAAAACCTGGACCTTCACCTTCGCCATAACCAGGTAAAGGCAGACTTTGACCGCGCATCCGGTCCTGCGACCATTGCCGCCCGGGCACGCACACTCGGTCTGGTTGAAGCTGTCCCGTCCGGTCACCCCATCAACCTAGACCTCCGCTAGCCGCTACTGCATGCAAGTTCGCGACGAGATCCTGGCTCGGATGTACGTGATGCTGACCCTGCTCGGTCTTGTGCCGATCATGGTGGGCATCCAGGTACTTCGTGTGGGTCTCATCGACGCGGAGGATCTCGAGGCCGCCGGAGCCCGCCAGACCGCCGCGGTTACCGAGATTCCGGCCATGCGAGGCTCCATCGTGGATCGCCACGGTCGGACGTTGGCGGTGAACACGGCGCGATATGACGTGGCGGTGGATCCAACGGTTGCCGGTTTCCGCGACTCCGCGGAAGGCCTCTACGCCAGCCTGGCAAGAGTGACAGGCCGGTCGGCGACCACCTATCGCCGTCGGGTCTCCGGTCGCTCCAGTTCGCAATACGCGCTGCTTGAGCGGGGACTCAGCATCACCCAGGTGTCCCGCCTTGAGGACTGTCCCGGGCTACAGGTCCTCGACCGTCACAGCCGCACGTACAACTATGGCGCCGTTGCGTCGCACGTACTCGGATATGTGGATGCCGACTTGCGGGGCCTCTCGGGACTCGAGCAGGGCTACAACCAATACCTGACCGGCACCGCCGGTAGCCGCGACATGCAGCGGGACCGTCGGAACCACATTCGGCCCGTGGCCGACGGGAAGCTGGTGATGCCGGACCACGGCCGCACGGTGGTCACGACCATAGACCTCGTGCTGCAGACGGCGCTGGAGGAGGAGTTGGCCAAGGGTGTGGCGCGCGCACGTGCCACCTGGGGCACGGCCATCGCGATGGACCCCCGCACGGGTGCCATTCTGGCCATGGCGAATGTGCCGACGTACGATCCAAACCGGCCCGGTTCGGCCGGCGTTGCCTCACGGCGCAACCACGCCATTGTGGATCGTGTGGAGCCCGGATCCACGTTCAAATTGATCACGGCGGTTTCGGCGGTTGGAAACGGCCACGTCACCCTGGATGACACGGTAGACACCGGGCCCGGCTGGATGATGCTGCACGGCCGGACACTGCGGGATTCGTACGCCTACGGTCGGATTCCATTTCGGGAAGTCATCTCCCTGTCCAGCAACATTGGCTCCGCCATCGTCGCCGAGCGCGGGACGCGTGGCGAGTTCTACCAGACCGCGCGGGCATTCGGGTTCGGCATGCCTACCGGCATTGATCTTCCCGGCGAGATTGCCGGGAGCCTGAAGCGCATATCGAGTTGGTCCGGATCCGATCTCTCGGCGATGAGTCGCGGCTATGGCATCCAGGCCTCACCGCTGCAAATGCTGAACGCCTATTCGGCCTTCGCCAACGGTGGCCTCCTGATGCGGCCCTACCTGGTGGAAGAGATTCGGGACGTCACCGGCGAACTCACTTGGAAGGCAGAGCCGGACTCCGTTCGCCGTGTCATGAGCCGGGAACTCGCCCGCGAGATTCTGCCTGCCTTCGAGCTGGTAGTCACGGAAGGCACGGCGAAGAAGGCCGCGATCCCCGGAATCCGGGTAGCCGGCAAGACAGGGACGGCCTGGAAGATCAAGAATGGCGTGTACTCGTCCCGACACTCCATCGCCACGTTCGTCGGGTTCTTTCCCGCGGACGACCCCGAGGTGGCCATGCTGGTCATGATGGACGAGCCGGGACTCTCCATCTATGGTGGCGAGGTCTCCGCGCCGGTCTTCTCCGCCGCCGCCCGCCGGTGGTTGCCGAACGTGGTCGAAGGAGAGACCCGCCAGGAATATGCAGACTCTGTAGCAGTGCCCGCCATTGAAGGGATGCCGACCAACGTGGCCGAGCGCCGCCTGCTGGCAGCCGGCCTGGATACCGGTGGCATCGGCAGGAAGCTCGCTCAGGTCCGCTCCCAAACCGTAGCTGCGG
>JABDJZ010000490.1 GCA_013003255.1 Rhodothermales bacterium | reverse complement strand
CGTACGTGAATGATCGGGTCAAGCGTGGCTGGGTTCGAAGTCCCGACTTGGACGTCCATACTCACCTTGGATCCTTGGCCGGCGGCGGGGCGTTTGGCCCCTGCGCGGCGGTCGCGTGCGCCTTCAGCCACCGAGCCTCCGGGCAATGGTTGCTCCGAATCCGATGTGCAGGGCACCGAAGCCCAGGGCCATCGCGAGGTCACCCGATCCTACCGGAGCAAACAGCGCGACCGAGCCCAGGAACATGAAACAGATTCCCATTACGGGAACCGTCCTGACCGAAAATGTGCCAGCTGTGATGACCGCTGCCCCATAAAGGAGCAGCCACACACCCGGCATCAGATGTGTGGCGCCAGCGTTCCAAAGCCCAATTGTCAGCGGTACACCCGCCAGGGCAGGGGGCAGAAAGCTGAGCAGAAACTTTCGGCCTGCGCCTGACAGCACGGGGAGGTCGGCGCGGGCCGCCTTCCGTTGGATCGCCACCGACCCGATCACGATCGCAACCAAGGCTTCTACGCCCCACACCAACAACCATCCGTTCGAGTTGGTTTGCGTGGAAGCCAACGCGGCCGCACCCAAGGCGCTGACGCCCATGCCGACGCCGCCCCATCCGGGTACCGCAGTAAACGCCGCGCCGTGTTCCATCGTTTGGCGAATAAACCGCAGGTCGTCCATCGCTCGATCACCCAATGCGATGGTTTCCGGGCCCTGATCTGTCGTGGACAGCTTTAACATGATAGCGAATCTGGTGGCTGACTCGTTCTTCGTCAAGTACTTTGCATTACAAAGTTCATGCCGCAAAAGACCCAGTGAGCCCTCTGAGCCCAGTCTTGCGCCTTCCTGAATGAGGGAGGACTGATCTCCCCGATAGACCCCAATCGCCGGAGTGCAAGAGAATGCAGGATGTGGCGGAGTCTCAGGCAGCGCTCGAGGGTGTCTTGAAAGACGAAATCCTCAGGATGTATCAGGAAATCGCCGATGACCCTTCGGCCGACTTTCACTTCTACCACGGACGAGAAGCTGCCGAGCTGTTTGGCTACGAAGCCCAGGCATTGGACTCGGTACCCGACGGGGCTGTGGCTTCGTTTGCCGGCGTTGGCAATCCGCACCTTCGGGCCAATATCCAGCACGGCGAGACCGTCCTGGACCTGGGCAGTGGGGCAGGGATGGATGCCATCTTGGCTGCCCACGAAGTGGGTCCGAATGGAAGCGTCATCGGGATCGACATGAATCCCGTCATGTGCCGCAAGGCCGAGGAGCACGCTGAGGAGGTCGGGGCGACGATCGAGTGTCGGCAGGCCCCGATGGAAACGCTCCCCGTCAACGACAATTCGGTTGATCTGGTGATCTCAAACGGGGTGATCAACCTCTCCTTCCGAAAACGCCGCGTGATTGAAGAGCTCTACCGAATCGCAAAACCGGGCGGACGTCTGTCCATCACCGATATCGTGAGCGGCAAACAGCTTTCCCAGAACATTGTCAACGATCCCAAGCTCTGGGCGTCGTGAATCGGAGGTGCTCTCCTGGAAGGAGAGATGTTCCGTCTTCTTGAAGAGACGGGTTTTCAGAAGGTGAAGTCGGCGGTCGTTCCGAACTTCCGATTCCGTCAGCAGAGTACGCAAAACTCTGCCGAGGCCTACGGAGTGAAGTCGGTCATGATGACGGCGCTCAAGCCAGTTGGCGACTAGCGCGGCTGCGCGCTCGTGGGAGTTCGTATAGGGTTGGGCGTGTGTCGGCGCAGGCGGGGGACCATTGGCGAGCGCCCGGTCTACCGCCGCGCTCGCCATGGCGTCACCAGTCCTTCTTGGGCGGTTTCCTGAGCTTTTTCTTCTGTGCGTGGCGGCGCTTGGATTCGAGCCGCTTCTTCCGCTGTTTGCGGGGCACCTTCGTCGGAATCCTGGGCCGCCGGACTCTGCGTTTCTCCTCAAGGCGTTCCTTCAAGCGAGCGAGCGCAAGCTTACGGTTTTGTAGCTGACTCCGCCGTTCCCGTGCTGTAACCACCAGGCCCGTCGGTCGGTGGATCAGGCGCACACCCGAATCGGTGGTGTTTTGGTGCTGACCCCCTTTTCCTCCTGAGCGGAATGTCTGGACCTCACATTCGCCAAGTAGTGTCTCGTCGTCGGGTAAAGGGGGGCGCGCCATTGGGAACGGATCTTGAAGAGATGTCGGAGGTATTCGGCCGTAGACGGCCCCGTCACGCCTGCCAAGTGCAGGGGTGTGGGTTCGCATGCCGGCGAGGAGGACCGGATGGTAGACGCCGCCGACAGTTC
>JABDJZ010000466.1 GCA_013003255.1 Rhodothermales bacterium | reverse complement strand
GCCTATTCGTCACCAATGCTGATGGGCGGCGCCCATTCAACGGAGGGAACGATCTGTTCGATTTCGATCCACTCTGGAAGGATCACGTACTCTTCCACGAGTATTTCCACGGCGACACGGGGGCGGGCCTGGGTGCGAGCCATCAAACCGGCTGGACGGCGCTTGTAGCCAAGTTGCTGCAGCGACTTCCAATGACCTGAGGAATCGCGCCGGTCGGATCCATACGAAAACCGAAGGGCCGTCCACGGAGAGTTCCGCAAACGGCCCAGCGATGTGGTCAGAGGCAGATTTGAACTGCCGACACCTGGATTTTCAGTCCAGTGCTCTACCAACTGAGCTACCTGACCACAGGGCCGCAAATATACGCTGATGGGCGAGGCGAACAAATCAGTCTACACAGCTTCACCGGATGTTAGACAGACAGGCGGCCTGGAATCGGCGAAAGGCCTCGCAACGGGCTCAATGTGATGGTCCGGAGTGCCGCGGTTCTGCCCGCAAAGTGTCACGTCTTGCGCGCGCCCCACATGAGTTTGGACCGCAGGGTTGCGAAGAACTCCTGGTCCTCAAGCTGAATGAGATTCACGGAGTGGTTCCCGCGCCGTACCTCAATGCGGACGAGCCCATTCTCCATGGTGGTGCCACGCCCGTCGCTGGTAAACACGAAGGGTGCCCCGTCGGGAATCCGGGCTTCAATGGTGACGCTCCCGGGGAGGACCACCGGGCGAACGGTCAGTGTATGCGCGGCAATGGGCGTCATCACGATGGCCTCGCTCGCCGGAACTACGATGGGCCCGCCTACAGCCAGATTGTACGCCGTTGAGCCGGTAGGCGTGGCCATGATCAAGCCATCCGCCCAGTAGGTGTTCATGGGACGGCCATTGACGGACACTTCGATGGCAAGCAGGCTGGCGTCACCGGGACGCTGGATGACGAACTCGTTCAGGGCCCAGGTATCGGGCAGGTCCGTATCGCCGGCATGCGCCGAGAGGGTCATGCGCTTCTCGACGCGGTACCGGCCGGCTTCCAGGTCCAGAATGGCCGTTTTCAGCTGGCTTTGCTCCAGACTCGCCAGGAAACCAAGTCGGCCAAGATTGACGCCGAGAATCGGTGTCCCGGCATCGCCAATCTGGTGCGCGGTATTGAGCAAGGTACCGTCACCACCGAACGAGAGGATCACATCGGCGACTCCAACGAGAGAGTCCGCTGAAAGACGGTCCGCGTCTGAAGAAGGCATCAGGTCACGTGCCACCAACTCCTTGAAAATGGCCGCGTCAATGCGAAAAGACCTTTTGGTTTCCCCCAGGTGCCCGACCAGGCTTGAGATCGGCTCCCAGACCTGCTCCTTGCCCGTGTTTCCCGTGATTCCAAATACCATGGGGGCAAGGTACATCGTGGGGTGCCGCAGGTCACCCCGGACCGGCGCCTGAACCGTCTGATTTCGGCCGGAACCGGGTTGGAGGGATACCGGCCAGTCGGTAGACTCCTCCATGCGCATCGTCATCGTCGGAAACGGGATCACCGGGGTCACAGCGGCACGTCACGTGCGAAAGGCCGCCGACCACTCCATCACGATCATCTCAGGCGAAACCGACTTCCACTTCGCCCGAACCGCCCTGATGTACATCTACATGGGCGATCTCCGGTACGAGGACACCAAACCGTACGCGGACGAGTTCTGGGCGAGGAACGGATTGGAGCTGGTGCTGGGTCACGCCGTGCGGGTGGACACGGCTGCGCGCTGTGTGGTGCTGGCGTCGGGTGAGCGGGTTTCCTACGACAGGCTGCTGTTGGCCACGGGCTCAGTCCCCAACCGGTTTGGATGGGAGGGCGAGTACGCCGAGGGGGTCCAAGGACTCTACAGCCTGCAGGATCTGGAGCGCATGGAGGCGTCGACCACGGATGTCACGTCGGCCGTCGTTGTCGGGGGTGGGCTGATCGGAGTCGAAATGGCGGAGATGCTGGCTACGCGCGGTATCGACGTCACGTTTGTGGTCCGCGAGCAGCGCTATATGGAATACCTGTTGGCGCCAGACGAGTCCAGCCTGGTGGAGTCCGCCATTCGGGCCCACGGGGTCACCCTGGAACTAGGTGCCGAGTTGAAACGCATCGAAGTGGATGAGGCAGGCCGGGCGTGTGCCACGCATCTGACTGACGGGCGTCGCATCGAGGGTTCTTTCGTCGGGCTGGCCGTAGGGGTGCGCCCCCGAATTGATCTGGCCAAGGCCTCAGGGATCGAATCCGGTCTCGGGATCCTTGTAGACGACCATTTCCGCACCTCCACAGAGAACGTCTTCGCGGCGGGAGACTGCGCAGAATTCCGGAAGCCGTTCCCGGGGCGGAAGCCGGTCGAGCAACTGTGGTACACAGGAAGAAGCCAGGGCCGCCAGGTGGCCGCAGGGTTGCTGGGCAGCCCCCAAGCCTATGAGCCGCCGCTGTTCTTCAACTCTGCCAAGTTCTTTGATCTGGAGTACCAGACCTACGGGATAGTGCCGGCCGCGGTGTCGGAAGGCCAGCAGGAGCAGTTCTGGACGGACGGTGAGCGCTCCATACGTATCGTCTACCGGTCGGCGGACCAAGTGGTACTTGGCGTCAATGCCTTTGGCATCCGGCTTCGCCAGAATGTGTGGTCGCATTGGCTGAGAAACGGGGCGACGCTGGACCGGGTGCTGGCGGGCTTTGACCAGTGCCTGTTCGATCCGGAGTTCACGCTCAGGATGGAGGTGGCGGCGTAATGGAACGACTGGACCCCACGCTGGCGCTGGCCTCCGGACCCTCCAAGTCCACCTCACGATCGGCTCAAGTGATGGCCGGGTTGGCACTGCTGCTCGGCGTCGTGTATCTGTTCGGTCTGCACCCCTTCAACCAGCCTCCGGTGCTGGTGGCGGCTGTAGGCCTCTTGCTATCCGCTGCTGTTATCGCTGACAGGCCTTCGGGCGATCCGCTTTCCGGGTCTCGACTCGGCAAGTCGTTGATTTTCGGAGGGTTGGCATTCGGCGTGTTGGCCCTTGCGGGACTCTGGCGCGTGATTCCTGACTGGATCCTGCTGACCGTGTCAACTGGCGCTGTGTGTGCGGGGACGGTCGTGCTCGCCCGCGCCCGGTACGGACACGGGTCCGGCGGCATCCGGAACCACGGCGTGTTCACAACGCCAATGCTGAGTCGAGGCGGAGTCGCATGGATCGCCGCCATCGTCCTCACCGGCTTCTACGTGCTCCTGTACTGGTTTCCCCAGTCCCTTGAGGGCATCATCCGAACCATCGATCCGATCTCGTACACGCTTCGTGGCGTGCCCTCGGACCAGTGGTTCATGTATGGGACCTTCTACAGCCTGGCGGTACTCGTCATGGGTGTCCGCGCCCTCTACCGATATCGGCACGACCGGTACCAGCGCTGGAGAACGGTTTCGGTCATTCTGGCACAGGGATTCCTGGCCTACCTGCTGCCCCACATCCTGGCCGCATTCAACGAGCCCGAGTTCTATTTCTCCTATTTCTGGCCATTGAAGCCGGAGTACCTGTGGCCGGGGGACTTTGGGAGTGGATGGATCTGGAATCACCCGGGGCGCCTGGGCCGGTTCATGGTGATCTGGGGAGCGGTGATCTCCTTCGTTGGGGTGCCGGTATTGACCTACTACTTCGGCAAGCGATGGTACTGCTCGTGGGTCTGCGGGTGCGGGTGTCTGGCCGAAACGGCCGGCGATCCCTACCGACACCTGGCCGACAGCTCCGTGCGGTCCTGGCAGATCGAACGGTGGATGATTCATGGCGTGCTGGTCCTGGTCACCTTTGGCACCGCCATTCTCTGGATCAACTCGGCGATGGAAGGGGGGCTGCTCGGCTCTTTCTCGGGCGGGTTTGCCCGCGTCTACGGATTCGTGTTCGGGAGCGTGTTTGCCGGCGTGATTGGCGTGGGGTTTTACCCGCTGATGGGCGCACGCGTGTGGTGTCGCTTCGGGTGTCCGCAGGCGGCCATTCTTGGCCTGATCCAGCGGTTCTACTCGCGCTTTCGCATCACCACCAATGGCGGGCAGTGCATCTCCTGCGGCAACTGTACCACGTATTGTGAGATGGGCATTGACGTCCGATGGTACGCGCAACGTGGGCAGAACATCGTCCGGGCGTCGTGTGTCGGCTGCGGGATGTGCGCCAGCGTGTGTCCACGTGGCGTGCTGAAGCTTGAGAATTCAAGCCTGGAGGGTCGGCTGAATGGCCCGGTGCTGATCACGTCGGACGAGGTGGATGTGCTGGAGGAGGACTGGGCGGCCAGCGTAAGCTGGAAGTAGGGTCTTGGGTTTAGCCCGGCGTCGAGGCTGGCCAGAAGGATCTGGGGCGCACTCCGCGTTGCGATCTGCCTCCGCAGGACTCCATATCTAAAAGAGGATGCTCTCCAGCACGTGGAGCGCGGCGCTCGTCGGAGTGGATGCCGTTGCCGTCGAGATTGAAACCCACTTCCGCGTCGGACTCCCGGGCTATGCGGTAGTCGGGCTGCCGCAGGCTTCGGTCCGCGAAAGCCGGGAACGTGTGTTGTCGGCGATTCGCTCATCAGGCCTGCCCGTGCCCAGAGGCGCGATCACAGTGGCCATGGCACCGGCAGATCTGCGAAAGGAGGGCGCCCGCTTCGACCTCCCACTGGCGTTGGGGCTGCTGGCGGCGGGCGGACTTGAAGCCCTGGGGCCGCATCTGGGGTTCTGGTTCCTGGCGGGCGAATTGGCGCTGGACGGCAGGCTGCGCCCTGTCAGGGGCGTCGTGGCTCTGGCAGAGCTGGCGGCGTCCCGGAATGCCCGACTCCTTGTAGCGGCAGAGAACCTGGCGGAGGCCCGCCTGGTCCGGGACCTTGAGAGCTTCGGGGCCGGGTCTCTGGCGCAGGCGGTGGAAGTGATACTTGGCCGGGACCCGGGGAGTACGCCAGCTGCGGCATCGGGTGAAGCTGTCTCCGCGAATCTGGATCTGTCCGATGTCGGAGGTCAGCATGCCGCAAAGCGGGCGCTGGAGATCGCGGCCGCAGGGGGCCACCACCTGCTGCTCCAGGGGCCACCGGGTGCGGGGAAAACGATGCTGGTGGCGCGCCTTCCGGGCCTTCTCCCGCCGATGACTGAAGCCGAAGCCCTGGCCGTCACCCGGATTCACTCGGCCGCCGGGCTGACCGCCGGAAGCGGCACCTTGATTGAGCGACGCCCGCTGCGCGCACCGCACCATTCCATCTCACGGGCCGGTCTGATTGGAGGAGGGCAGCCGCCGCGGCCGGGCGAAATGTCTCTCGCCGCCCATGGTGTGCTGTTCCTGGACGAACTGCCCGAGTTTCGACGGGATTGTCTGGAAAGTCTTCGGCAGCCTCTCGAGTCGGGTGTGGTTCACCTGCGGCGAGTGGCCTGGTCCATCTCGTTCCCAGCGCAAACCCAACTCGTGGCGGCCATGAACCCATGCCCGTGTGGTTTCTCGGGCGTCCCTGATCGCTGCCTTTGCGATCCGGCGCAGGTAGCCCGCTATCAGGCTCGTGTCAGCGGGCCCGTGCTGGATCGTGTGGACCTGGTGGTCCGGGTACCGGCCCCGACGTTTCGCGAACTCCACGAGCCTGAAGGCCGGGTGTCAACTTCAGAGGTGAGGGAGCGCGTACTCCGCGCCCGTGCTTTCGGCCGAGAACAGGGGAGAGGCTGCAGCAACGCCCGACTGGGTCGACGCCGATTTGCCGAGGCTGCCCGAATCACTGCGGAATCGATGCGGATGCTCGAAGACGTGGCAGGCAGGCTTCGTATCACGGCCAGAGGCTTGGACCGCGTCAAGCGAACCGCCCGCACCATCGCTGATCTGGCCGGGTCGCGGACCGTGGAGCCTCCCCACCTGGCAGAGGCGGTGACCTACAGGGGGCCCTAGGGCCTTCTGCCAGCTCGTTCGCTGGCCATCTGGACGCGGAGGTTCAGGGCCTGCGCGATGCTGGCAACCGTGGCGAACTGACCCACCGTGGCGTCACGGTCTGCACGGACAAGCATGGCGCTGCGGTCTCCGACGACATCGCGAATCGCATCCAGCAGCGCCTCCCGGGGTACGCGTGCCTGCTCCACGTAGTAATCGCCATTGGACGTGATGGCCACGCTGACATACTGCGGATCGCTGGGGGCCTGCGTCTCCGTCTGCGGCAGGTTAACCCGGATCCCAAATTGCGGGATGAAGCTGGAAGTCAGCAGAAAGAACACCAGAAGCAGCAGCACGATATCCGCCAGGCCCGCCTGGCTGAATGACATCAGTGGCTTCCGCTCCGTGGAAAAATCAATCCCAGCCACTACTGGATCCTCCGGGTTGGGGCGGGCGCCTGGAGGAGATCAATGAAGTCGGTGGCGGTGCGCTCCATGTCGTTGATCAGGCGGCGGATGCGGCCCAACAGGAGGTTGTAGCAGAAGAACGCCAGGATGCCGACCACCAGGCCGGCTGCCGTCGAGATCAAGGCTTCCCAGATGCCCCCGGCAAGGACGCTCGGGTTCACGTTGCCCTGAAGATTCTGGATCTGCTGGAAGGCCTCAATCATACCGGTTACCGTCCCCAGAAAGCCCAGCATCGGCGAAATACCCGCGATGGACGCCAGCACGTCGGTCCGCTTTTCCAGCAGGAAGGCCTCATGCTTGCCGGAGGCATTCACGGCATCCTGGATCTCCGAGATCGGTCTGCCGAGACGCTCGAGCCCATGCTTCAGAATCCGGGTGATGGGTGTGTCCTGGGCCTCACAGAACGCCTTGGCACCCTCAATATTGGCCGTCCGCACGTAGTCCCGAATCCGGTCCATTACGAGAACGGGGTCACTACCCGCCTTCCGCAGCTTTCGCAACCGCTCGACGAAGATGACGATCGCGACGATGGACAACAGGAAGATGGGGATCAGCACCCAACCGCCCTGGAGAATAATGTCGAGCGTTGAGGACTCGGTGGTGGTCTGCAGAACCGCGCCGGTGGAATCGGCCGTGGAGTCAGCCACCTGCTGAAGTAAGGTCAGGAGCATGTAGTCGTCGAGTGAGAAGAGGTGGTGCCCATGGCACCGGGTTGCAGCTACCTGCGAATGCGTCGAACCCAGGTCCCGTCCGGCAGACGGCTGTCCATGGCTCGCCGGGCGGAGTCGGCATCGTCGGCCGAATCGAACTCACCAACGGCGATGCGGTGCCGGGTATTTCCATCGCCATCCGGGTAGGAGAGTACAGCGACCGGGTGGCCTAGACCGGCATACTGCGCCGCGGCCCGGTCCGCCGCGCCGCGACTGAGCGTGGAGCCGACTATCAGGGTATAGCCCGATGAGTTGGGATTGATGGCGGTGGGCGTAGAGTTTGCTGCCGGGGGTGTAGCGCCTGCCTCAGCGGGCGGAGTACCCGACTCCGCTGCCGGGTCAGTCTCTGAGTTGCCCGGATCCTCGGCGACAGGCGCACCTTCCCCCTCCTGGGGAGCGGCCTGCTGTTCGGTTTCGGCTATCGCGCCGTCCGGGTCACTGGAGCCGCTGCCGAACTGATTCCACAGAATGACGGCGACGACGACGATGGCCAGCGCGGCCAGGAGCCCGACAAGCGCCCGTCGGTTAGTCTCTGAACTGCCACTGCCGGTTGCGGAACGGCGGGTCGCAGATCGGGAGGCACCCGCCACGGCGGATGTTGCCGCGGCGGCGGCTTCAGGCTTGTGCAGTCCTTCGTACGTCAGATCATCGGCCGTGGCGCCGTCAAATACCGGATCCACGGGCGGCACAAGTTCTGGCATGACCTCAGTCGACGGCGGGGCTGCCGGAGTAGGCGGCACACCTTCGGAAGCCGCACTCGGCGGGACCGGCGGAGATACGCTCGCTGCCGGGGCAAAGTCCGGAGCGGATGCTGACACCGATTGGGGCTCCGCTTCAGGCTTCGAGGGTTGACCAAGATCCGTGGGGTCCACCTCGTCGATCGGGGCCCAACTCACCTTGCGAATGGGTTTCTGGTCGTCAGGCATGGGCGGATCCTCAAGCAAGTCCGGGGTAATGGCGGGCGTTACTTCGTCAGGGGGAAGCACGGAAACAGTGGAAGCGGCATCCGACGGCGGACGCGGAGAACCCGCAACCACCGGGGCGGCTGGGCCAAGCCAGCGGTAATTGACCGCCTGACTCAGCGCCTCGCTTGGCGCAAACTCAGCATCGTCTCCTTCGCCGGTGAGCGTTCCCAGCCCGGCGAGGTTGGCCTTGCCCTCGGACCGCAAACGATCCTCAACCGCAGACGCAAACGCCTGGAAGGCTTTCTCGACCTCGGCCTCAGAACGGCCCAGGCGCTTGGACATCTCCTGGATGAGATCGTCAGTCATCGGCTCTCCGGTTTGAAGCGAACCCTGTCACCAGGAGGCTGGACTTCCGGTGTGTCGCCCTCGGAAGAAACAAGGGCGGCCTCATGATCCACGGACAGGGTGCCGATTCCCGGGAGCCGGACGGCCCGGCCGTGCTGCAGCCGGTCGATCACCGACGCCACCAGGACCTCGACAAATGCAGGATTGGTCTTCAACATGCGTGAAACAGGTATTCGCGGGAAGATAGGGCGTGGCCGACAGTCTACCAGCGCCAGCCGACACCCAGCACAACGGTAGCAGGTGCCTCCGGGTAGTTGTACCAGTAGGGCGTCTCACCGAGCATGTTGCGCAGTTCGAGGGCCACAAGAGCACCGCCCACAAAGCCGTAGGAAATCCGGACGTCAAGATCCGCTACGGTGTCCGTGTCCAGGCCGCCTGCCGCATCCACGGCACGAGGGCCCAGAACCTCCGAAGTCAGCTGAATGAGGCCTCGGCGGTTCGCGAATCCGGATGAAAGCATGCCACTGACTACCCAGCGGGAAAAGTAGGGCAAGTCCGCATCCAGCGAGGTAAGCCGTCCGTCCTGCACACGCGCACCAAGTCGCGCCTCCACACCCGGCGTGGGGGAAAGTCGAACTTCGCCTCCAAGGCTGAGTGTCCGGGCCTCTCCGTATCGAAGTGCGCTCAGTCCACGGGGGTAGCCGGCGTAGTTGGTTGGAGCATGCTCCACATACCGGTAGTTGGGGGAGCCCTGGTATGTGGCAATCATCGATGCCTGGATCGTCCTCCAAAAGCCCCGAAGGCGAACGGTGGCATCGATATCGAACAACGTCGGCTCAATGTGAACCTCGTCGCTGAGATAGGGCTGCTCGCGAAAACGGTTTCCGGGCCGGGGGTTGTCGAGGTGGGGCCTCTGGGACAGTTCCAGGCGCACGTTGGGGGCCAGGACGGACTCGATCTCGATCAGGGGACTGGCATACGTGAGTGCACGCCGGGACCCCCCTGTGGCGGCGCCGGAGGCCTCGAAGCCGAGCGCACGGCCTCCGATTCGGACGGTGGTGCTCCGTCCCAGGTCAAATCGGACGGAGGCGCCGGCATCAAAGTGACCGACCGCGCGCCCCGGGTTCTCCGCGCTGTCCAGGGTCAGGCTACCGGCGGCCGCATCCAGTGCAAAGCCGCCCGAGTTGACTTCGAGTTGACCGGATACGCCGGCATCATCCCGTTCTCCCGGTGCGACTTCCGCTTCGAATGCGTCCGTGCTCACGCGACCGGTGAATCCTTCGATCTGCAGCCGGTATCCCAGCCGGGAGTCAGACCCCGACCCGAACCAGGCCGTCCCCAACAGGTCAGAGCGCGTCCGTCTGGGAGAAGGTGAAGTCCCTGCGGTGCCTGCCGTATCGACACCAAATAGTCGATAGGCGTGCGAGGAGCCTCCCAGGTCAAAACCGAACGCAGAGCGACTTCCCGTGGTGACATATCGCGTGACGCCCGAGAAACCGTCGGCCTCTGCGTTGAACCCGTGGGGAGCCCACGACGTGGCCCCGTCATAATCGCCGCGCACGGTCCATCGGGTGGATGACGTGGCGTAGAGTGCCGCGTCCACATTCAAATACCGGGTTGAGTAGCGGCCAAACCCGGTCTCAATCGTACCGTTGAAGCCCTGCCCGGAAGCCATTGGAAGTGCTCTTGGCGTAGTCGGGTTGCGGAGTGGGTTCTGTGGCAGTTCAGCTCCGGTCTGCTTGTACGCCTCCACATAGGGCATGCGGCGGAGGCCGATTTCAGGAATCCTGGGCGGCGGGTTGAAGCCCACCAGCGGTTGCCGCCTCAACGAGGGAAACGAAATGGTCAGTTCGCCACGGATTTCCACCTCTCTGGGCGCGAGATCGGGCAGGGCCTGCGCGTCAGCAGTGCCCGTGCAAACCACCAGTAGGCCGAAGGCCAGGACGAGTCTCAATGGTGTGATCATGGTTGGTCCCCGCCAAGTTCGGCCTTTTCGGCGCGTGCGATGTCGGCTTCCGGACGTTCCGGGTAGTAGTCGATGACGGTCTCATACATCAGCACGGCCTCGCCGGTCTCGCCGATGGCCGCGAAAGCGCGGGCCTGTTCGAGGTAGCCCTGCGCCATCCAGTTGGAGTAGCCGGCGAACAGGGTCGGCATGCGGGACAATTCGCGAATGGCCCCGCGGTGATCGCCTGAACGACGCAGAAGTGACCCGAGTCGGAACAGCGCCTCGGCACCGGGTTCTCCCCGGCTGGCGGCCGCGGCACGGGAGTAGTAGCTCCCGGCCCGATCACTGAAGCCCCGCTCAGCCTGGATGCGTCCCAGGCCCAGGTAGGCCGCCGCGGTAGCCTCCTCATCGGATCCCGCGTCCACCACTTCCTGGAGCAGGACTTCGGCATCGGCCACACGGCCCTGACCCATCAATGCCATGCCCTGACCGTAAATGGCATCCGCGCGCTGACCGGGCTGTTGAGCCCGTTCCGCGGCAAGCCGGAAAGAGGTAAGGGCAGGCGTCAACCGGCCGGTTTCCAGGTAGATCTTCCCCAGTTGGATGGCCGCATCGGGTGTCCGGTCGCTGTCACCATACCGGTCCGTGCCCGCACGCAGATAGCTCTCCGCCTCGGTATTGTCACCCCGATCTGCATAAATGCTGCCCAGGTAGAAGTACGCCTCTGACAGAAGGCGCGAGTCTTCCGCCTGTCGCACGAAGGCCAGGAGATCATTCAGCGCCGCGTCGGGCTGGCCGGATTGATACCGGACCTCAGCCTGCCGGAACCGGAGTTCATCGAGCAGCGGGGAGTTGGGATTCGCCACTGCGAAGGAATCAATGATCGCCGAAGACCGCTCATCATCCCCGGTGGCTACCAACGCAAATTGGATTCCGCGCGCTGCATCGGACGCGAACGCACTCTGCGGATAGCGCTCCAGAACCCGGAGGTACGACGTGATCGAGGCATCCAGGCGTCCTGCGTTGAAGTGGGAATCGCCGATCGTGTACTGGGCCTTGGCCGCGAGCGGATCCAGTCCATGCGCCCGAATCAGTTCCTCCATAATGGCGATGGCCTGGTCATACTCCTGGTTCAGGAAGTACAGGTACCCCAGCGAGTAGCGGGCCTCTTCGCGCCACTCACTACTCGGGAATATTTCCAGGAGCCGACGGAAGTTCGAAATGGCCTCCAGCGGCTCGTTTGCGTTGGCGTAGGCCTGCCCGATCTGATAGAGGGAGTAATCGTCTCCGTCGGCGGCAAGCCGACTGTACTCCCGAATGGCCTGTGGGTACTGCTTCAGGGCATAGTGGGAGTCGGCCAGGCGGAGCCGGGCATCGGCCTCGTAGGGTAGTGTCTCCGTGCCGGCCTGGTGGAGGCGGAGAAAGGACTCGAACTGGGGGATGGCATTGCCATACTGACCCTGCCGGAAGTAACTCCATCCCAACGCGTAGTGGGCTGCTTCGACGTGTTGCCCGCCGGGATACTCCCGCAGGTAGCGGCGAAAGAGACCGCCGGAGCGCTCAAAGTCGTTTAGCTGGAAATGGGACTCGGCCATCCAGAACAGGCTCTCTGGAGCTCTTTCGCCACCGGGGTTCTCGTCCAACAGGCGGGCGAAGGCGGCAGCAGCGGCCGGATAATCGGCCCGACGGTAGAGCAGCCATGCCTTCTGGAACACCACATCGTCGCGCAGCGATTGGGAGGCCGCGTTGCGCTCGATGGCCTGGTCAAATGCTTCCAGGGCCGCGTCAAAATCCCCTCGTGCGATAAGGGTGTTGCCCAGGTGCATGTAGGCTTCGCCCACCACTTCGGAGCGCGGGTAGTCAGATACCATGCGCCGAAACACAGCCTGGGATTCGGCCCAGTCACGCAGGGCGTACAGCAGCACGCCCTGTTCGAAGAGGGCGCGATCGGCGAGTTCACCTTCGGGGTAGCCGGCCACGTATTCGCCGAAATGCTCAACCGCTTCGTAGGGCTTCGCGGACAGCTTGAGGTTGACGGCCTCGTAGTAGAGGGCTTCGCGATCCAGGTCATCGCCCGAACCGTTCTGGACACCCGCAAATTCCTCCGAGGCCCACTGGAAGGCGCCCTCGTAGTGGTAATTCCATCCCAGGCCCAGCTTTGCCCTGCGATAGAACGGGCTGTCCGGATTCTGCTCGGTGAAACGCTGATAGTGCACGATGGCGTTTTCAGAATCCCGGAGCTGATTGTAGGACTCGGCCAGCAGGAAGTTGGCCTTGTCTGTCAGCGCAGGATCCAGGCGTGGCAGCCGCCGCTTGATCTCTTCCACCGTCCGGAGATAATCGCCGACCTCGTAGTACACCTCGGCAAGCGCCAGGCCGACGGACAGCGAGAGGTCCGAGTCGGGATACCGGGCCGCGAGCGTCTCAAAGGCCAGTGCACCGTCGTCGTAATTACCCATCTCAAGCAGCACGTACCCCTGCGCATACAGCGCCGCTGGAGCGGTCTCGGTGCCGCGGTACGCAGCGGACCGGGCGTAGTAGGTGAGCGCCTGGTCCGACTCGCCGAGCTGCATGGATGCATCACCCATCCAGTAGAGGGCGCGGGCGGCGAGTGCATCGGGTGGGTCAGACTCAAGCACCAGACTGAGCGTCTCGATGGCTTTCCGCGCGCTTCCCGACTCGAAATAATGTCTGCCCAGCGCCAGGCGGGCCTCGTAGGAGCGGGGGTGTTCGGGATAACGCCGTTCGAAATCCGCCAGAACCGTTATCGCCTGATTTTCGGATCCTGAGGCCAGGAGTGAGGCCCCGCGGTAGTAGAGTGCGTCCGGTTGGAGGTCGCTCCCGGGAAAATCTTCGTCGAAGGCGCCGAACCGATCTGCTGCTGTGGCGAAACGCCCTTCCTCAAAGGCCCTGAGCGCCAGCGTGAACGACTGATTCTCGGTAGGTGCTATGGGCTGCGCCGCCAGATTCGGGGTGAATCCGATCAGTGACGCAATGACGATGAGCAACGCGTTGACGCGCACGGGCAAATCCGTTGACATTCGAGGTTTCGGGCCCAAGTACGGAAGCAGGGAAGGGACGTTTCCACCCGATGGGACGCAGGGCAAAAATGCTGTGTCCACAGGGCACCAACCCGAACAGCGCGGGTATGCAGGCCTACTCTGATTCAACGATTTACGCTCGGAGGGTATTGCCCTATGTCTCTGCCAACGGAACGCTCAAAAGCAGTTGAACTGCTGGAATGGGCCAAGTCTGATCGTGCCTGGCCGGTTCTGGCCGGCTTTGCGGTAGGCGTGTTCATCGGTGTCCTCCTCCGCGACTGAGCCTCAACCCTCAAGATTTCAGCATTTCATGCGCGTCGTCATTGCCGGATCAATTGCCTACGACTACCTGATGCGGTTTCCTGGCCGCTTCACGGATCACCTGCTTCCGGACAAGCTGCATTCCATCTCGCTCAGTTTCCTGGTGGACTCCATGGTTCGGCAGCGCGGTGGCGTCGCACCCAACATCGCCTACACCCTCAAGCTGCTGGGGGGCGAGCCCGTGATTTTCGGGACTGTCGGCCAGGATTTCGGGGACTACAAGGCCTGGTTGAAATCGCACGGCATTTCGACCGATCACATCATCGAGATCGAGGACGACTTTACGGCCAGCTTCTTTGTGTCGACCGACAATGCCCAGAACCAGATTGCCAATTTCTATACAGGGGCGATGGCTCACTCGCGGCATCATACGCTGACGGGCCGGGGACTGACCGACGCGGACATGGTGGTGATCAGCCCGAGTGACCCGGAGTCGATGCTCAATCTTGCGAAGGAATCCCGAGAGTCGGGCTTGCCATTTCTCTACGACCCCAGCCAGCAGACCGCCCGGCTGAGTGGTGAGGACCTGCGGAGCAGCATTCCTGGCGCCAAGTACCTCATGGTGAATGAGTACGAAATCGCGATGATTCAGGAGAAGACCGGCTGGTCGCTCGATCAGTTGATCGACAGCGTCGAGCACCTGGTTGTGACCGAAGGAGAGAAGGGGAGCACCATCCATTCCGGCGGGATCAAGACCCGGATTCCCACCGCAAAGCCCGGTGAGATCATTGAGCCTACGGGTGCCGGAGATGCGTTCAGGGGCGGCTTCCTGGCCGCGCTCAGCGCGGACCTCGAGCACGAGGTGGCCGGGCGGATTGGCGCTCTCTGCAGCGTCTACGTGCTGGAGCAGATGGGGACGGCCAACCACCACTTCCACATCGACCAGTTCTCAGAGCGGTACGAGAAGAATTTCGGTCAGGAGCCTGGGCTCGAACGTATTCGGGAGCGCCTGAACGGGTCTGCCTAGTGGCGACCGGTATCGCGCAGGAAGGCCTCGGCGGCCGGCATCCACTCATCGCGAATGGTGTCCTCAGCTACCGATAGCTCGCGGGCCAGCCGGCGGATCTCGGACCGGCGCAAATTGGCCAGCTTCTCCGGTGCGTCGTAGCCTAGTCGCTGCAGCCGCACGCGGCGACCGGCGCTCACGTTACCGAGCCAGTCCAGTTTCCGGGCGTCGGCCTTGTCGATGATGTCGGAGACCGGAGTGAAGTCCCGCGGCGCGGCGTCTTCGTCCCGGGATTCTTCCGAAAGGGCCGCGGTTGTCGCGGCACTGGCGGAGGCTGGTGCCTCGGGCTGCCGCTCTGGTCCCGGCGCTGCCTCATCAGCAGGCTTGGGAGCATCCGGGCTATTTGGCGCTGTGGGTTTTTCGGGGGTTGACTGCGCCGAAGTTCCGGTGGGCTGACCTGGCTGAGGCGGTCCCGAGGGGGCGCTGTGCTGGGCTGGCTGAGGCGGTCCCGAGGGGTTGCCGTGCTGGGCCGGTGCCTGAGGCCCTGGTTGCCCATACTG
>JABDJZ010000454.1 GCA_013003255.1 Rhodothermales bacterium | reverse complement strand
GGACCGCTCGTCCGGGCCTACGGCGAAGCCACGGACCTGGGTGAGAACCCAGCGCACAATCTGGTCGCGGTTATTCCCGGAACTGAGCTTCCGGACGAATACGTGGTGCTGTCCGCCCACTTTGATGCGTGGGACGGATCCAGCGGCATGACGGACAACGGGACCGGAAGTGTCACCATGATGGAGGCAGCCCGGATCCTCAAGCAGTACTACCCGAATCCGCGCCGGACCATCATCATCGGCCTGTGGAGCGGCGAGGAGCAGGGTTTGAACGGATCGCGCGCCTACGCCGCCGACCACCCCGAGGTGGTGGAGGGGCTGCAGGCCCTGTTCAACCAGGACAATGGCACCGGCGCCATCGCGACCATCGACATGCAGGGACTCACCGGCGCCCTCCCTCACTTCAAGCGCTGGTTCAATCTGGTGCCTGTGGACCTTGTCAAGGGCATTGAACTGATTGCCCCCGGCTCGCCCGGTCAGGCCGGCTCGGACTACGTCAGCTTCATCTGCGCCGGTGCCCCGGCCTTCAACCTGGCCTCCCGCGAGTTCGACTACCGGGACGCCACATGGCACACGAATCGGGATACGTTTGACAAAATCTCGGCAGTGGACCTGAAGCGGAACGCTACCCTGGTGGCCTTGCTGGCATACCTGGCCTCTGAGGATGAACGAATTCCGAGGGCCAAAGACCCGCGCGATGAGTGGCCGTCCTGCCAGCTCCCTGATCGCTCCACCGGCGAGCGGTTTCGGTAGTGGGTCCACTTAATCGCAGTCTGCACTTCCATCTGGACTGGGACTACCCCGGCGATGACTGGTTGCGTTCCCGGCTGAGCGACCCGGGTGATGTGAACGCCACGGAAGGCCTGTTCGGCGAGACGCCGTTGTTGATCGCGGCCCGCCGGCGTCGCGTAGGGGCTGTTCAGTTGTTGCTGGCCGCCGGAGCCGATCCAGAGGCCGTCAACGCCCAGGGAAAGACCGCCTACGCGCACGCTGTTCGTCGCGGCTTCGCCGATGTGGCCGAGGTCCTGGAAGCAGCCGGTGCCTCCACCGACATCGCCTTGCCTGACCAGCTGGCTGCCGCTTGCTCCCGGGGTGATCTCAGTGAGGCCCGCCGGCTCCTGAAAGAACACCCCGCGATTGCCCACACCGGCAATCCCGAGGAGGATCGACTCCTCGCTGACCTGGCGGGCCGGGGGGACAGCCGCCCCGTGGTCATGCTGATCGAGGCAGGTGCTGATGTGGCCGCCAAAGCGCTGGACGGGGGGGCAGCCCTGCACCAGGCTTGTTGGTTCGGGCAGCCCAGGAATGCGCAGATTCTGGTGAACGCCGGCGCGCCACTGGACGATTTCGACAACGCCCACGAGAGTTCGCCCATCGGCTGGGTAGCCCACGGGTCGCGGTACTCAGGGGGCGCCGCTGAACGTCAGGAGGACTACGTGGCGCTGGCGGAGATCTTGACCAGCGCCGGTTGCTCCCTGCAGTACACGGGCGATGCCGGTGACGCGTACCTGAAACGGCTGCTTGAGGACGCCTCACGCCGGGTGGGTGCTGTCATCAAGGGGGCTGCCGGGGAGCTTTAGTACTGTTCGGGGGCTGGAAGGGAGGCAGCCCGCAAGGGTATGGCCGGAAGCGGGCGCGTCGGGGCGGCCTCCCAGGCGGTACGAGGCGGCCTCCCAGGCGGCCCAAAGCGGTCTCAGGCGGTCGTAGGCGGTCGTAGGCGGCCTCAGGCGGTCGTAGGCGATCGTAGGCGGTCGTAGGCGGTCGTAGGCGGTCGTAGGCGGTCCGAACTCGCCATTTCTCTGCCGCGAGTTGGATCCGGGGGCCAAATTCAACCTAAATCGCTGATTTTACTCAACCTAAGTTCAGAATGGCGCTTGATTCTACTTCTCCTGCGCTCAAGAGTGCTCGGAGGTTGAATCTGGGTGGCCTTTTCAACTCGAGCAGGGTGTCGTCGAGCGATTCGCGGCGGGTCAGGCTCAAGGCGCGACCCGCAACCCGCAACCGGCAACCCGCAACCCGCAACCCGCAACCCGCGACCCGCAGCGCCAGCGCCACCCACAATCCGCCGGACTAAAACGAATCGTCCATCGCGAAGTCCTGCCTCCGCTTCATCCACAGTCCCCGGGTAAAGTCCGGAAACGCCTGCGGCGCATTGCCGGCCGCGATGGACATTTCTGAAAGTGGCGTCACAGCACTCCACGCGGCTGCATCGTAGGCATCCAGCGGGGTCTGCACCTGGGCCTTGCAGGCCTCGATGAACGCGTGCACCACGAAGAAGTCCATGCCCCCGTGGCCCGCACCTGTGGCGCGCGCTTCGTAGCGTTTCCACAGCGGGTGGT
>JABDJZ010000411.1 GCA_013003255.1 Rhodothermales bacterium | reverse complement strand
TCTGGGCCTCTTCGCGGTCCTCTCGACCGCCACCGTCGTCCGGGCCCAGGCTCCGGTGACACAACTCCCGGTCGTCGTGGACGACGGAGACTGGAGCCCACTTCGGGAGTCCATCGACGCCGACCTTCAGCGCCGTCTCGAGGGCGCCATGCAGTCGAACCGTGTTTGGCGCAGTCTCGTGGCTCGCGAGCAATTGGCCGTCGCACTGGTAGACATCACTGACCCAGCCAATCCGCGGTTTGCCCGGGTGAATGGCAACACGATGATCTACGCGGCGAGCCTGCCGAAGATCGCCATCCTCCTTGCCGTGGAGCAGGCCATCGGAGATGGTAAGATTGCCATGACCCCGGAGGTGGACCGGGACCTGAATGCGATGATTCGCAAGTCCAGCAATCCCGCCGCGACGGCGAACATCGACCGCGTGGGCCTCGCATACATCGACTCCGTGCTGACGCTGGAGCGCTACGGGCTCTACGATCCGGAGTTCGGCGGCGGCCTGTGGGTCGGCAAGCGATATGCGAAGACCGGGCCGCGCATTCCGGACCCTGTGGCCGGCCTCTCACACGGTGCCACCGTGAGTCAGGTGAGTCGCTACTATTACCTCTTGGCTACAGGCAGACTGGTATCGCCGGAACGGTCCCGCCACATGCTGGATGTGCTGGTTGCTCCCGGCATCAACCACAAGTTTGTCTACGCCGTCTCCCAACGGGCGCCGAAGGCCCGCCTCTTCAGGAAATCCGGTACCTGGCGGGACTGGCACGCGGATTCCATTCTGGTCTGGGGCCCCGACTGGCGCCGGTACATTCTGGTGAGCCTCGTTCAGTCAAGTGACGGCGAGCGCATCCTGAGAGACATCGTGCCCGTGGTCGAGGAACTGCTCCGGCCTGGCAGCCCGGGGCAGGAGTAGACGATCAGCGCCTGCCTGGCGGCCGAGGACGAGGTAGGCGGTCAGGGCCCGTTCGGGCCGCCCTTTACCCCTCAGGACCCACCGGTAGCGCCATGATCCGCTCAAACCTGGTAGCCAACGCCTGGTGGTCGGCCGCGGAGTTCTTCCGCAGGACATTGGACATCAGCGCCACGACGTAGACCCGGCCATCGGCCGTCTCTATCGTCGCCACGGAGTTCATGTAGTTGTCCACGTTCCCCATGTACTTGCCACACGCAAACCCCTCCTCGGTGCGGCACCGATACTGGCTGCCGGACTTGAAATAGACGGCCGCCGTGGCCAGGTCTGGTGCGGAGGCGTAGCGAATGCGCCGCTGGGTCTGGTAGAGCAGGCGCTTCATTTCAAGTGAAGACCAGGGATCCACAACCTCGCCCTCCTCCAGACGAAGCATGAAGGTAAGCAGGCCGGCTGCGGTCCCGTAGCTACGTGAGCCCGGGACTACGCGTTGTCCGCCGGCCGTGAACATGGTGCCGAGCCGCCAGTCGTTCTCGCCGACTCCTGCTTCCCGCAGGGGGTCATTGACCACCGAAAGCGCAACGGCCTGCTTATCCAGCGCGGGTGTGTTCTTCCAGTATGCGGCCTCGTCGGCCGGGGAAGGCGGGTAGGCTGCACCGAAGGCTCGCATCAGGATCGCCTCCTTCCAGACCACGCTGGCAGCAGCATTGCTGCTGGCCGAAATCATGTGGTCCGCCCACTCGTAGAGGTTGAACTCGTCGGTGGGGTAGACGGCCCGGGAGGCGTAGGCGCGCGTCTGGAGGTTGAAAAGCGGGACAGCGTGCGAGTTGGGGACGGTCCAGAAGTCGCCGGTGAACTTCCGGCTCTTGAGCAGGGCGCGGCGCGCCTCCACGTCTTCAGGATACAGGCGAGCCAACTCCGCAAACAGACCGGCCATGATGGCCATCTTGCCCACGCTACCCGGAGCGTACTGAGTCGCCGCCTGCACTGCGGCATAGCGCGGCTCCCGACCCTCCGTGACGTCCAGAATGGCGAAGCCGTAGCTCCGATCCAGTCCGGCAAACACAGCGCTCACCTTCTGTTGAAGCGCCGGATCAGGCACCGGAAGATCCCCCACGGGATTGTCCAGGCGGCTGAGTTCAATGTCTCCCCATTTCTTGCGAGCGCCCGGAAGGGGAGGTGTGCCGGAGAGTTCACCGGCCGCGATCAGCCGAAGTCGTTCCAGTCTCCGAATGCCGGTGTGCTCGTAGCCATCAATCGGATACGGGGTAGCCGCGAGGACCAGGAGGCCGGCCATCAACAGCATGCTCAGGCGCAGTTTCATCGCGAGTTCGGGGTTCGGCGGCGCGGCTGCTTGGGCTGCACGTCCAGGTTCTGGAGATAGGTGGTGGATTCCGCCGAGCGATTCTCGACGAAAGGTCGGACCTGGAAGAGCCAGAGTTTGCCAGTCTGGAAGCCCAGTTCTACATCCCAGGGGCCCTGAGAATGCATGCCGGGCATGTCTGGAAGGCGCGCCTTGACATCCGATGCCAGCTCGCGGAGAATCGACAGTTCCGCAGGTCCGAGCAGCCGCTCCTCGTACGAAGTGGGCACAACTGACGTGCCCCCGCTGGTTGGCAGAGAACGGTACGTAGGCTCTCGGGCCGGCGACAGGAGCCGGACCTCCGAAGGCGTCATCAACCAGGACTCCGCCGCCTGCCCGTCAACCGCTCCGCCAACACCGCGGCTGAACGCGATGGTCACATCCGCGGGATCGCCGCTGGCAATTCCAGTGGTGATCATCACGCCTGAGCGATCCACGTTGACGCTCTGCAGGATGAGAATGGAGGGATACACGTCCTCGGG
>JABDJZ010000374.1 GCA_013003255.1 Rhodothermales bacterium | reverse complement strand
TCGTCATCCTGCGTGAGAACGGCCTGCTTGGGAACGAGCGTGGCATCCTCGTGGGTGTCATACACCACGCCAATCCTGCCGAACATCCCGGGCTTCAACTTCCGGGAGCGGTCCCGCACCTCAACCGTGACCTTGAAGGTCCCGGTGGTCGGGTCCACGATGGGACTGATCCTGAGGATGCGCCCCGTGAAGTTCTCCCCTGCCAGCGCATCCACGCGCACCGTGGCTTCCTGACCCACGCTGAGCTTGTTGAGTTCACGCTCCGGCACGTGCATTTCGGCCAGGAGTGGACTGAAGGACGTCACTCTGAACGTGGGCGCATAGGTCTGCACCATGTTGCCCACCTTGATCATGCGGCTTGACACCACACCGGCAATGGGAGAACGCACCGTGGTGTGCTCCAGGGCCAGGTTGGCCAAATCGTAGGCGGCTTTCTGGGCATCGTAGGCCGAGCGGGAACGCTCAATTTCCTCCGCCGAAATCAGCTGGCGGGCAAACATCTCTTCGTTTCTGTCACGTTCGCGCTCCAGCCGCAGCAGGTCTGTTTCGGCCCGTGCCACTTCCAGCGCAAGGCGCTCATCGTCCAGCTGGGCCAGAATCTGCCCCACCCGAACATAGTCGCCTTCCTCTACGTGGATTCGGGAGACGATCCCGCCTGACTTGGCCACGACGTCCGTCTCCTCGTCCGCGGTCAGCGTGGCCGTGCCGGAAAAGAAAGCAGAGATCTCGCCGACCTGTGCCGCCGAAGTCTCCACCGGGAGCGCCGGTGCCTCCTCCTCGGGAGGCGCACTTTGGGCATCATCGCCGCAACCGGCCATCAGTAGGGGCGAGGCGGCGATCAGGCTGAAAAAGAGCAGGGAGCGTAGGCGCGACATAGCTGCGACTTGGGGAAGGGAGTGAAACGGGCACGCCAAGGGAAGCACTTAGCGGCAGTTCACCTACGGCCCGGGTTCCGGCGGAGTTACAGGGGTTGCCCAGATTGCCCCAGGGTCCGTGACGCGAACACCTGGGAAAGGGACCCGATGCTCCCACCCGTTTCCGAGGCGAGATCCAGCGTGGCCAGCAGATGTTCGCCCCATCCCAGGAAGTCCGGCTCATCCCACAGCACGTTGTGCCAGAGAGCTATCAGTACACCTCCGTGACGACGTACCGTGTCGGCCAGCACCCGTGTTCGTTTCAGGGCCCCCTCAAGGTCCAGACCCTCCCGATTGAACAGGCTCGACTCCATGAGCGCCAGCGGCATTTCCCATACTCCGGACGGGGCGCCTGCTTCGTGGTCCCAGATCATGAACGGCCGACAGGTCCCGTTGCGGAATCCGGTCCGGTCCGGAAATCCAAGGGTCGAATCCAGATCGAAACCCTCGCCGCGGAACGCGCGAGGCGTGGCGGGATCATCCCATCGGAGATAGTGGCTGCGGACAGCAGCCAGGGGGCGGTCCATGGCCTCTTCCAGGCGCTTCCGCTCCCGAGCCAGATAGCCTGGGTGATTGTACGCGTGGAAACTCGGGTGAAGGCCCACATCGTGGCCCGCCCTTGCGATGTCCCCCAGGCTTTTGCGCAGGAACCGGCCGTTCAGGCTGTACCCCACGTCGTGGGCACTGGTGGCGCCGGCCTTGAAGAAGAACGAGCCGCGGACGTCCCGGCGCGACAACTCGTCCAGAATCCGCCGCAGCGCCGCCCGGTACGGGTCCGGTCCGGGCGCGATGATCTCCCAAGAGGACCGGGCAAGCCTTCTGCCACGCGGCGATGGCCCCCGACCCAGCAGTCCGTACTGAATCAATTCCCGGTAGATGATGCCCGGACGCCATTTTCGGAGGTAGTCTATGTCGAATGTGGGGCAGAGGCTCCATGGGAGCCGATGAAAGTCCCCCGCCAGACCGGCCTTTCTCAGCAGCCCGCCCAGGATGCGCGAATACTCGTCCACCGGGGCGCCATCGGCCCACCCCCACTCCTCGAGCAGCGATCCGCCGCCCGTGACGCGCCCGTACTGATCCCGCGACCGGTTCGCCCGATAGTCGCATCCGGCCAGCCAGTAGAACGCAGAAGCTATCAGATCACCCTGATCATCCAGCCCGCCGGAATACGGGACGGGGATCCGCTCCGCGCCTCCTGTCCACACCGCGGGCTTCTGCCCACGAAACGAGGTGGTTATGTCATCCGGGGTCCCCGGGTCCATCTTGAGGTAGAGCCAGCCGTCTTCGCCGGGCGGTTCCGGCCCATACCAGATCCCCCCTGCTGCGGACTCCTCGGGCACCAGGCCCAGTGGACGCAACAGCGTCTCCAGCGCATACCACGCCTTGCTGCGAAAGGGCTCGCGAACATCCATCATGCATCCGATGGGCGTTTCGTCGAAAGCTCTGCCAAGCAATGGGGCGGGTGAGGGCAATGAAGGCTATGTTTGCGTTCTCGGTGATCCGGCCGCTGGCCGGCGAGGGCCAATATTCCACAAACGAATCCACCGACCAAACGTGTCCAGCCGAATCACGCTGTTCTCGGATCCTGTTCACGGATTCGTCTCGGTCCCTCGGGGTGAGCTGTTTCAGCTGATAGGCACACCCGAGATGCAGCGGCTGCGGCGCATCCGGCAGCTTGGCGTGGGATACATGGTGTTTCCGGGTGCCGAGCACTCCCGCTTCGGCCACGCGCTGGGTGCCATGGCCTTGATGCGGGAGGCCCTGAAGACGCTCGAGGACAAGGGCACGGACCTGTCTCCCGAAGAGTGGTTTGCCTCTTCGGCTGTGGCGCTGCTGCACGATATCGGCCACGGTCCCTTCTCCCACACGCTGGAGGACGTGCTCATTCCCGGGTTCGAGCACGAGACCATGAGCCGCCAGTTGATCGTCGGGATGAACGAACGCATGGGCGGATCGCTGGGACTCGCCCTGCAGATCTTCGATGGCGACTACCACCGGCCCTTCCTGCATGAACTGATTTCCAGCCAGTTGGACATGGACCGTCTGGATTACCTCAGGCGGGATTCGTACTACACCGGCGTGGTTGAAGGCCGCGTGGGCGTAGGCCGCATCGTCAAGTCCCTTCGGGTCACGGCCGAGCAGGAACTGGCCGTGGAGCACAAAGGGCGCTATGCCGTGGAGAGCTTTCTGATTGCGCGGCGTCTGATGTACTGGCAGGTTTACCTGCACAAGACCGTGGTGAGCGGGGACCAGGTGCTGGCTGCCTGCCTCCGCCGAGCACGCGACCTCATTCGGGATCACAATCAGCCCGCACCGCTCAATCTGGCCGCCCCGCCGCTTCGCATCTTCCTGGCCGAAGACCTGTCGACTGCCGACATCGCCCGTGCGGAGGTCCACGCCGCGTACGCTGCGCTCGACGACGCGGATATCCTGTACTCCCTGAAGCAGTGGCGGGACGCAGGAGACCCCATTCTGGCCGACCTCGCGTCCCGGTTCCTGGACCGCCGCTTCTTCCGGACCGAGGTGCTCCGCAAGATGCCCGGCGACGACGTGCTGGGGACCTGGCGGGAGCGGGTCCAGACATGGTTGACCGAATCCGGCCTCTCCACGGACCCGGAGGCGGATTGCCGCTACTATTGCCAGGCCGGCTGGCTCCGACATCGGGCCTATGACCGGAAGCGCGCGCCAATCCGGGTGCGTCCAGGCAGTGGTCCTGCCCTGGAACTGACCGAGGCCGCCGACTCTTCGGCCATTGCTTCCCTGGCGCAGGAGGAGTCCAAAGCCTTCGTCTGCGGCCCCAAGGAAGTCCCGTTCTCGACCGGCCAAACCCGCGCGTAGTTCTTCATGCCGCTGACGCTGATCCGCTTTTTCGTGAACAACCGCGCCTGGCTGGCGGATATGACCCGCCCGGTCAATCTGGCCCGACCCCTCGTGCTGGACGGCTCCGGGCCCTCCTGGTTCGGGGCCCCCTCGCCAAAGGAGACTCCTCTCGAGATGCCTGGTTTTCCGGGAAGGGTTTCTGACGGCGGCTCCGTCAACGTGTCCCGGTTGGAGTTTGCCCCGCATTGCACCGGCACCCATACCGAGTCCAGCGCGCACCTGACCACCCGAGCGAATCCTGTCTCGCGACTGGTCACTCCCGGTTTGCTGCCGGCGTCCCTGGTTACCATGCACGACGGCACGGCGGGCGCGATGACCGCAGGTCTGGATGGCGTCGAGAAGGGGTTTCTGGAAGCACTGGTCGTTCGCCAGCCCACACCCTTTGCCTTTGACCCCGATGCGCTGACCCTGGCCGTTCGGCACGGCGTTCAGCATCTGGTGGTGGAAGCATCCTCCGTGGATCCCGAAGACGACGGAGGACGGTTGGCCGCACACCGCGCGTTCTGGCAACTGACTTCAGGCCCGATTGAGGGGACGTCTGTCAGGACCATCACCGAATTGGCTCGGGTGCCGGCCGGCCTGACCGACGGCCCCTACCTGCTGGACCTGCAGATCCCCGACATGGTAACCGACGCTGTTCCCAGTCGCCCCGTCCTCTACCC
>JABDJZ010000371.1 GCA_013003255.1 Rhodothermales bacterium | reverse complement strand
CCCCGGGGCAACGCTGAACGTGGACTGGTAGATGATCTGGTTGCCCGCATCCAGTTCCGGCACAATGAAATGGCTCGTCGCGCCAAAGGTCAGCATGTTGCTGGCGAAGGCGGCGTGGTAGGGCCGGATCCCCGGAAAGCCCGGCAACAGTCCGTGGTGGAGGTTGATGATGCGGCCTCCTGCGAAACTCCAGCACATGTCTGGCGGAACGAGTCGCATGTAGCGCGCCAACACGACGTAGTCCACCTCGTACTCATCAATGAAGCGCATGAAACGGTCGTTGTCCGGATTGCCCTTCATATCTCCGATCATCTCGAACGGGACACCGGCATCGCGGGCGAGTCCCTCACATTTCGGCCGGTTTGAGATGACAACGGCCGGTTCGGCTGGAAGCGTGCCATCCGCAGTTGCCGCCAGGATGGCCTCCACCGGCTCAGGCCGAATCGTGCAGCAGATGGCGATGCGAGCCCGCTTGCCCCAGCGCGGCACCCAGGTCCGAATGCTCAGGTTAGTTCGCCTTCCGATAGCCTTCATCTCGGCTCGCAATGGCTGCACCGCGGAGTCGTCGAGATGCACCCGGACCAGCATGGCGAACTGGCTCGCCTCGTCCCGATCGTACATCTGGATCTCGGCGATGTTGGCACCGGCCTCGGTCAGGGCGTGGATGATTGGATCAGCCAGGCCACGATGATCCGGGCCAACCGCCGTGACGATGACTTCCGGACTACTGATTGGCGTATTCATGCGATTGGACAAGCTTACCGGCGGGTGCCGATTCATTGTGACCGGCCTGAAGCCGGGCTATGCGGTGGTGCACGAAAAAGCGCCATTGAGAGGAGTTCCCCGTGGTCCGATTAGTGCGCACGTTTCCTTTCCAATTCCTTTCTTGCGTCACTCCATCAATTCCGTTTACGCATGCGCATCCTGGTCGCCCTGCTAGCCTCCGTATTCCTCGCGCCCCTAGTGTCCCCCGTGTCCGCCCAGGAGGACGCGTATCACGAGTCCCTTCGGGCCACCCTTACGGCGGAGTACGGCCTCACAGGGGGCGATTGGGTGTTTTCTGAGGTGGAGTCCACGACGCTCGCCCTATCCCAGCCTACGGGCGTCTCTTCTCGGAGTATCCCTGCCTCGGGCGACGTGCCTTTCTCGTCGGTGCGTGAGTTCACGGTGGCTTCGCCCGGCGCCAACCCTTGGGACCGGACGGTCCGGTTTCCGACCCAGGCTACGGTGGCCCAGGGAGACGCACTTCTACTCGTGGTCTGGATAAGGCACACCGCACCCGCCGGCGACCGCGCGCATATCGAGCCCATTTTTGAACGAACATCGAGTCCGTACGAGAAGTCTCTTCAGACGGCGGTGGAGTTTGACGGCGGGGTGTGGCAGCAGTTGATCCTGCCATTTGAGGCGGTGGACGACTATTCCACGGGGTCGGCCCGTATCCAGTTCAACATGGCGTTTAAGACACAGACCCTCGAAATCGGCGGTCTCGCGCTCTTGAACTACGGGGCCGCCGTTTCCGTTGGGAGCCTGCCCGAGGTCCGCCCAGCGGCGAGCTACGACGGTCGGGACTCAGCCGCCGCCTGGCGTGCCGATGCAGCCAGCCGCATCGAGACCCATCGAAAGGCCAACATGGAAATTCGCGTGCGGGATGCTGCAGGCAATGTGGTAGCGGACGCCCCGGTCTCCGTTCGCATGAAGCAGCACGCGTTCCTCTTCGGGACTGCCGTATCTGCCTCGGCTTGGGTGGAAAACACCCGCTTTCGCAACGAGCTGGCAGATATCAGTGGCAAAGGGCCCACGTTTACGGTGGCGGTACTGGAGAACAGCCTGAAATGGGATGCCTGGGAGGCAAACTGGCCCACGACAATGGATCGGAAACTTGAGCTCATCGACTGGTTGCTGAACCAGGGGATCGAAGTCCGAGGACACAACCTGGTCTGGCCCAACTGGCAGTACTTACCGGATGACCTTGAGGCCAACCAGTCCAATCTCTCGTACATCTCGGACCGAGTCACCCGGCGCATTCTGGATGCGGCCGGGCATCCTTCCCTCAAGGGTCGGCTGAGGGACTGGGATGTCATCAACGAGATGGCGCACGTCAAGGACCTTCAGAACCTGTTTGCCGGGACTCCTGGGTACACCGACGGGACGGAGCTGTACACCGAGTGGTTCGAATTGGCCGCCCAAGCCGATCCCGAAGCGCGGCTGTTCGTCAATGAATACGGGATCGTCAGCGACTACGGCTTGATCGCGGAATCGACCCGGCAGGAGTATGAGCGCATTATCGAGGGTCTGATTCAGGACGGCGCCAAACTGGACGGACTGGGCATCCAGGGGCATATGAAGTTGCCTCTCACACCCATGGATTCCGTGTATGCCGTCCTCGAGCGCTTCTCCCGGTTCGAGATTCCGCTGAGCATTACGGAGTACGACCTCTCGAACGTCGACGACGATTTGGCGGCGGACTACCTCCGCGACTTTCTCACCATGGTCTTCAGCCATCCAGGCGTTGAGAGCTTCCTCATGTGGGGCTTCTGGGACGGCGCTCACTGGTTTGGGGACGCCCCGCTCTTCGATGAGTCCTGGCAGCTCAAGGCCTCTGGCCAGGCGTTCAGAGACCTCGTCTTCGACGAATGGTGGACGGAAGCAGACGTGCAGACCGGCGCCGATGGCATCGCCACCGTCCGCGGCTATAAAGGCACCTACGAGGTGACCGCAGTAGTTAACGGACAACCCGTCTCCCAACAGCTTGTGCTCGCGGGCGACGCGACCACCGAGATGACCTTAACCGCCACCAACACCGATCGCTCTGACCCCGGCTCTTCCTTCGGCCTGGGCGCCATCTATCCCAATCCAGCCAGTGTACGTGCCCAAGTCCCCATCGCGCTGGATTCGGCCGGTCCGGTGAGCCTCACTGTCTATGACCTGCTGGGGCGGCGCGTGGCCTTCGACAATATGGGCTTCCTCACACCTGGCGAACACACGCTGGAACTAGGTCTTGAGGGAATGACCACCGGAGTCTATCTCGCCGTCCTTACCGCCGGTGGGCGATCCGCAACGCGGTCGCTTCGAGTGTTTCGATAGCCAATCCGATGTTTAAGCACCTAAGCCCAATTCACATGACGCTGATGTCAGCGGGCTACTTCCTGGCCATGTGGTGGTTTACGAAGGACTGGGTCCTGGCGCTGTTTACGGTTGTGGCATTCTGGGCTTGCCTGCGA
>JABDJZ010000340.1 GCA_013003255.1 Rhodothermales bacterium | reverse complement strand
TTGACTTCACTGAACTGAGTCAGCTGCGGGACGAGCGGACCACCGGACAGCGGTAGGAAGACGAGCGATCCGTTCTGGGCCGCAACAACCCCGGATCCGTCAGGGAGCCACTCTACATGAAGCGGGTCGAAGTTTGGATCATCCGAGAGCGTGTGTGCACTACGCGCTTCCAGGTCGACAAGCATGGGTCGTCCGTTCCTGGATGTGACTACAAGCTTGCGCGCATCTGGTGATACATATACCCAACGAGGCCAGACCGTGATACTAAGGCCAGACCAGGGTACCGCATCGCCCGAGACCTCGTCCTCGTAGCAAATGACCTCACGCGAGACCGTCATGCCACTCGGCACTTCCCGGATGCAGACGGTGTTGTCATCCTTCCGAATCGCTCCGAAGAGGGCATCGCCCGAGAGACCTGGAGATCCGACGAAGTTCAGAGTGGAGTCCACTATCGCACCAGTTTCGGCGTCCAGACGCCAGGTTGCCCCCGCCTGGTTTGTGGCGATGAACTTTGTGCCGTCCGCCGACCATCGATACTGACTGGTCCACTTTTGGAGCTTGACCTCCCGTGCCGTTCCGTCCCGTTCTCGTACCCACATGTTGGTCCAGCCAGTTCGATAGGCCAGCTTATCACCGCTTCGCGTCCATCCTGGCCCGCGCCAAAGTGCAACCGGGCTTGGCAAAACCTCACTGCGACCCGTTATCGAACCGTCACTAGCCGAGTACGGGAATAGAGCGGCGGTCTGGACCATGTAATCCGAACCAATGAAGTAGCGGAAGTCACCCGTCTCGGAGATGTCGATCTGAAGCACGTCCGACTCGATATCCTCGAGATGAACTGGGGCTCCTGACGGCCTTCCGTCGGTCACTGGGTACATCCAGGCCTGATCCTCACCGAATAAATCCGTCCGGATCACGACGACACCTTTTCGATTTGAGCAGCCTATTAGTGTTTTGTTCGCGCGCTCCGCGAGAAAGGCCGTCTCGTCGCCCGAATCGAGATCCATCCTCCGGACATCAGACCCGTTCGCGTCAACTCGTTCGAACATCACGTACCGGTCCTGAATGAGGCAGGCCGAGCCCCTGAATCCCTCACCGACCCTGACAGAACTCCGGATCTCTCCCGACTCGGTATCGATCAGAGCCAGTCGGCGGTCTTGCGCGTAGGTCAAATCGACCAGGATGGATTTGCCGTCGGACGACCAGCCGTGTGGGCTGATATAGGTTTCGCGATTCGATTCCGTGTCTCTGACTACGCGAGTTGCCCCATCCCTGAGATCGAATATCCGGAGTGAACTCGTGGACGACGCGTGTGCGTCCAGGAAGTTATACGCTACGAATCGTCCATCAGCAGAAAACACCGGATCCTCCGCCTGTGACCAGAGAGAGTCGTTTGCCGGCGTGATATACGTTACACCGCTCTTTCCAACCTCCTGGTATCCAAGCTGTCCCGAATCCCAATCTGTGTTCACGAAGTGCTTTCCGTCGGGCGAAAACGACCCGTCCCAGGCTCCGTACGTGGAGATGGCAGCGTCTAGGTTGATCACCCGCGTTCCACTGACCGGAACCTCTTCGGTCGCCAACCCCCGCATCCGGCGCCGCGCCTCCGTCACAGGCTCTTCCAGGTCGGCAAAATCCCGCACGACCCGCTCGTACGTCGAGAACGCCTCGGTCCGGCCAAGGCTTTCGTACGCCTTTCCCATCTGAACGAGGGCCCGGGCCACGTCCAACCGTTCCACAGAGGTGTCCCCCACGATCTGGAGGTAGACCCCAATGGCTGCCTGATAGTCTCCCGCTACACGCTCAAGTCGCTGCGCCTCCTGAAAGAGGGCGCTCGCCGATTGGGCGACTCCAGTCACTGGAAAGGCTCCAACCAGGAGCGTCGCGATGAGGAGCATATTCGTCAACAAGCGTTTCATGGGATCGCCTTCCGTCTGGTGAATCGAATCCCAAATTGCCGCCTGGCGTCTTCGCGTGTGTCTTGATTTGAGGCCACGGTTCGTCCATTCGCTGCACAAGGCTTTCCCTGAGTTTGTCATGATTCCCCGACAAATCGGTAGCCCACGCCGTGGACGGTGAGGATGTGACGAGGCTCGGAAGGTTCAACTTCCAGAGCTGCTCGAAGCATCGCCACGTGATTGTCGACGGTCCGCGTGGTCGGCATGGCCTCGAATCCCCAGACCTCTTCCAGCAACTCCTCGCGCGTCAGTACATCGCCGCCCCGCTCCACCAGTGTGCGCAGCAGGCCGAAGGCCTTGGCGGGAAGACGAACGGACTCACCCGATTTCGTGGCCGTGAACTGCTTGAAGTTGACGGTGGCCTGTCCGAACGTGATTTCGTCAAGCGAATCCGCTGCCTCGCCGTGGCCGGACCTTCGCAACAGGGCCCGAACGCGCGCCACCAGTTCCTTGAGCGAGAACGGCTTCGTCACATAGTCGTCCGCGCCAAGGTCGAAGCCCAACACGCGATCGGACTCGTCGGCCAGCGCGGTGAGCATCAGGATGGGAATGTCGTTCCCTGAAGCTCGAAGCGACCTGCAGAGCTCGAGTCCGCTCCTGCCGGGGAGCATCAGGTCAAGAATCAGAAGGTCCGGCGACGCTTCTTCTACGGCCACCCGCCCCTCCTCCGCACTCGGCGCAGTGTGGACTGAGTACCCCGCCTTGAGTTGTGCTATCTCAAGTCCCTGCCGGATGAACGGATCATCTTCAACTATGAGAATGGATGCGGTCATGCAGGTAACGGGAGGTGAATCGAGAAGACGCAACCGGAGCCTGAATCGGAGTCCAGAATTAC
>JABDJZ010000331.1 GCA_013003255.1 Rhodothermales bacterium | reverse complement strand
CGCCAGCATCACGGACATATCCGCCCGCAAACAGACAGAACTATCGCTTAGCCGGGCTCGAGATGCGGCCGAGATGGCCAGTCGCGCCAAAAGCGACTTCCTGGCAAACATGAGCCACGAGATCCGGACACCCATGAACGCCGTAATCGGCATGACGGGGCTTCTGGAAGACACGGACCTCTGTGCCGATCAACGCGAGATGGTGGAAACCATCCAGTCCAGCGGAACCGCACTGCTCTCGCTGATCAATGACATCCTGGACCTTTCCAAGATCGAGGCGGGCAAACTGACGCTTGAGTCGGACCGTTTTGACTTTCGGTCCTGCGTCAGTTCCTCTCTGGAGGTATTCCGTCCGCTGCTCAAGGGGAATGCCACCCGCCTCTTCATGAACTTCCATGCCAGCGCCCCGCGCTGGGCAAAGTCCGACGAGACCCGCATTCGGCAGATCCTGTTCAACCTGATCGGCAACGCGGTCAAGTTCACGGTGGAGGGAGAGATCGTGGTCTCGGTTTCGTCCCGGTCCCGAGAGGGGAAGGTCTGGTACCACGCCTCCGTGCGCGACACCGGAATCGGGATCCAGCCGGGCATGCTGGGGACCATCTTCAAGCCGTTCTCGCAGGTGGAAGATGCGTTCACCCGCAGTTCCGGTGGAACCGGACTTGGCCTGGCCATCAGCAAACGGCTTGTGGAAGCCCTCGGGGGCGAGATCTGGGTTGAAAGCGAAGTCGGCGTTGGAAGTACGTTCCACTTCACGTTTGTCGTGCCCGAGATCTCTCAGGAAGATGCCGCGGTTGCGCCTGCAGGAGATCGGCCCCCAAGAACCATCGCGTCGGACATCAAGGTGCTCGTGGTGGAGGACAATCCCACCAACCAGCGCGTGGTGCGCCGTCTGCTGGAGCGTATTGGCATCGTGGCGGATATCGTGGAGAACGGACTCCAGGCTGTGGAGATGGCCAAGAACGAGTACTACGAATTGATGCTCATGGACGTCCAGATGCCTGTAATGAATGGCCTGGACGCGACACGGGCCATCCGTACGCTGGACGTCGTCCAGCCATACATCATCGCGCTGACGGCCAACGCCATGCCCGAGGACCGAATCCGGTGCCTGGAGAGCGGGATGGACGACTACATGGCGAAGCCCATTGTCCTACAGCGACTCAAAGAGACTATTACCGGTTTCCAGGAGAAGCGACGGGTTCAAGGGCGCATCGGCTCCAAGTAAAGCGGCGTGCCATTCGGCACGGCGGCCATCGAGAAACCTCGTCCGGCCAGCGGCATCCAAGCGGACCGATAATTCCCCGGTTCCATGCGCAGACTGCTGCTCCCCGTCCTGTTCTTCGTCATCTCCGGCTGCGGCACCTCAGAGGGTGTCTCACCCGAGAGTTCAAGTCAGGAGGCCAGTCCGCAGCAGGCACCCTGGATTCTCCCACCGGACCTTGCCGCGGTCCCGGAGAAGCTGGACGGAATGACCATCGAGGAATACGAGCCGGTCTCCACCTTGAGAGTGCCTGGGTTTGGCGTTCCTACTGCCCGGTATCCGTTCGTGGACGTCCACGGCCACTGGTTCCAGGCGCCTGGATTCTCGGCCGGACAGGTGGACACGCTCGTGGCCCAGTTCGACTCGCTGAACCTTGCGGTCAGTGTCAACCTGAGTGGCGGATCGGGGAATCGCCTCAGTCAGGCCATCGCCAACACGGAAGGTCGACATCCCAGCCGCTTCGTCACGTTTGCCAACGTGCCCTTCGATTCTGTCGGCGCCCCGGGATGGACGGAGCGGGCCGTGGCGCAGCTGGCCGCTGATTTTGACGCCGGTGCCCGTGGCCTGAAGATCTACAAGAACCTGGGAATGGACGTGGTCGACGTCAACGGCGTGCGCGTCCCCGTTGATGACCCCCGACTTGACCCCATCTGGGCACTCTGCGGGGAGCGTGGGATGCCCGTCTTGATCCATACGGCAGACCCGGCCATGTTCTGGCAGCCCAGAAACAAGCACAACGAGCGCTGGCTCGAGCTCAAGTTGCGCCCGCGCCGCTACCGGCCCGCCGACCAGTTCCCGTCATTCGACGAGATCATCGGAGAGCAGCATGCGCTGTTCGCCAGGCACCCCGAGACCACCTTCATTGCGGCCCATCTCGGGTGGCTGGGCAGTGATCTTGACCAGCTCGGTCAGTTGCTGGATGCCAACCCCAACGTGTATACGGAGATCGGGGCTGTTGTCCAGGAGTTGGGCCGCCAGCCCCGCTTCGCTGCGGACTGGCTGACCGATTACAAGGACCGCGTCCTATTCGGAAAGGATTTCTACAACCCGGTTGAGTTCCACACCTACTTCCGCGTCCTTGAGACCGACCACGAATACTTCCCCTACTATCGGAAGTACCACGCCTTCTGGCGACTCTACGGACTGGCGCTTCCGGAGGACGTGATCCGGGCCATCTACTATGAGAACGCGGTGCGCATCATCCCGGGCCTGGATTCAGCGCTCTTCCCGGGAGCCTAGCGCAGTTCGAGCTTCATGCCCACCGACGGGACCACGGGCAGTTGGTCTACCCGACGGAAGGTGAAGAGGTCAAAGTAGAAGAGGTTGTCGCGATTAAAGACGTTGATGGCCCCTGCACGCAGGGTACCAACGTAGCGGCCCCGCTCGATTCGCCGCTGTAGAAAGACATCCACGCGTGCGTAGGTCGGTTGCCGCGCGCTGTTTCGCTCCGCGTAGAGAATGCGATCTATGCCGGCCGCAGAGGTGACGTCTACGTCCGGCGTGAACAGGTACCACTCGTCAAACCCGGCCGACGGCGTGAAGGGAAGTCCCGTACCGTACTGTCCCTGAACCGTAAAGCTGACCTCGCCGCGAGTCGCAGACAGAACGCCCTGAACAAAGTGCCTGCGATCGTGACCCGGCGCATAGGTCTCTCCGGAGATTGACTCGTACTCCACCTTGCCCAGCGAGTAGCTCACGCGTCCGGACACGGTGCTCTCGCGAATGAATGGGCGGTCCGTCAATTCAAGCCGGATGTCTGCCCCGTAGGCGACGCCATCCGCAGACTCCAGTCGGGTGGTGAACCGTGGGAATGGACTGAAGATGGGGACCTGCAGCGATGCGTAGTCCTTGTAGTAGCCCTCTACGGCAAGCTTGAACACGTCAAACTTCCCGGACCACCCGAGGATGGCATGCATGGCCTGTGGCAACTCGGCCCCTGCCGGAACGGGCTGGTACGCCGTAAAGACATTGCCGATATCCCGTTCATCATTCAGCCCGACGATGGCCTGATGGTAGAGGCCCCAGGATGCAGAAATCTCGTGCGATGCCGATACGGACCACGAGGCGCGAAAGCGGGGCTCAAGGACCGACTGATTGACTCCGGACGCATGGTACCAACGGAGGCCTGGCTTCAGTTCAAGGCTCGGGCCACCCAAACCAATCGTCAGGTAGCCGGCGATCTCGGAAACGGAGTGATCCTGAATGTTCGGCACCTGCTCGAATTGTCCATCGAGTCGAAACGCCGTGTCTGTGGCGCGAAACAGACCGCCGAACTCGATATCAAATCCGGGGGCATACCACACGGCGTCCGCTCGAACATCCACGCTCTCAATGCTCGACTCCCGTTCCGGGGACGCTGCCGGCCCGAAGTCCTGATCTGATGACGAGTAGCCCCCGGTCAGTTCAAACCGCATTGGAATCCAGCCCGGAAGCACCTCGTACCGAGCGCCGAACACCCGGTTTGTCCAGGCGATGCGAGTTGAGTCCGTCTCCGCCGTGGCAATGGCATCCCCCAGAAACGTCTTCTGCGTCGCCCCCAGATCTCCGCGATCGAAAGTACCCAGGCCTGTGATCGAAAGGCTGTGACGATTGCCGATCAGTGCGTGCACCTTGCCGAACGCATCCCCGAATCCGTACGCCATGCTCTGCCCGAACAGGTCTGGGGTCAGTTCCTCCACCAGCGACCGTCGGCCGGAGAGCAGGAAGGAAACCCGGCCCGGGACAATGGGGCCCTCGACGCGCAACCCACTCAGGAACGGTGCGATGGCGGCCGCGCCCGCGATGTTCTGCTTGTTGCCGTTGCGCGCACTGACATCCAGGACAGAAGACATGCGCTCGCCGTAGGCCGCGCCGTATCCGCCTGTATAGAGGTCCGCTCCGTCTATGACCTCTTCGGGAAACGCCGAGAAGAAGGACAGGACGTGGAGAGGTGCATAGACCGGAATGCCGTCCAAGAGCACCTGGTTCTGATCCGGCGCTCCTCCGCGAATGTGAAACTGCCCGCCCCGGTCACCCGGAAGAACCACACCGGGTACAGTCTGCAGGTAGGCGGCCAGGTCACCGGAGACTCCGGGCACCGGCACGCGATCAACATCAGCCGGTCGGATGGTTTCCAGTCCGGCCGCTACGGCCGCAATCCCGGATTCCGCCTCGGCTACGACCAGAGCCTCCCCGAGTACCTCCTCGGCTTCGGCCAGGACCACGGAAACGGTCTCGACCTGTCCCGGCAACAGCGATACAGGCCGCTCGTGGGTTTCGTATCCCACAAATGAAACCCGAAGCACGTAGGAGCCGGCCGTCATCCGCGTGAACGCAAAGAACCCGTCACCGTCGGTGGCCACTCCTGAAGCCTGGCCCGAGTCGGATGTCAGCACTACGGTGGCTCCCTGCAGCGGGGTCTCCGAGGCGCCATCGGTAACGAACCCCCTCAGGCCGGAATTCTGAGCCAGAGCAGGCGTTGCGAACACCAGGAGCAGCGCCAGCAGAGAGAAGAGCTTCCGGGTCGGGATCATGGGCGCGCAGGCCTTGCTTTGGGGAATCGTCAAGGTAGGCGGACGCAGCATTTCCGCGCTGCCCTGAGTCTCGAATAGTCGTCCGACAAACCCGGCCGGGGTGAGACGGGATCCGGTTGGCCGTTGGCGGGTCAGTCTCCGGCCTTCAGGTGCCGGCTTCGCAGTCGTTCACCGACGTCTTCCAGCGTCAAGCCACGCGACTTCAGCAGCACCATCAGGTGATAGACCAAGTCCGAGGCCTCGTCGATAAGGTGCTCATCATCTTCGGCGAGCGCGGCGATCACCGTCTCGACCGCTTCCTCTCCCACTTTCTGTCCCGGACCGGCCGGCCCCTTGGCCAGGAGGCGCTGCGTGTAGGATGATTCATCCTGTGCGTCCGCGCGCGCATCAATCACACTGCTCAGCACCCGAAGGAAGCCGGAGCCGTGGGGCATCGCAGGCTCTCCCCAGCAGGTGGTGGTGCCGGTGTGGCAGGTCGGGCCATCCGGGCGCGCCTGGATCAGAATGGCGTCTGAATCGCAGTCCACCGCAAGGTCCAGCGCATGCAGGAAGTTGCCACTGGTCTCTCCTTTGACCCAGAGCGCCTGGCGGGATCGACTCCAGAAAGTCACTTTGCCCGTTTGACGGGTCAGGTCGAGCGCCTCCCGGTTCATGTAGCCGAGCATCAGCACGGCCCCGGTGGAGGCGTCCTGGACGATGGCCGGTGCCAGGCCGTTCTCGGAATCGAATTGGACAGTCATGTGGCCAGCGTCGGGGCTAGGCGAACCGGGAGGCCCGCATCCGAGAGTTGCGCTTTCAAAACAGGAATGGGGATCTCGCCAAAGTGAAAGACGGATGCGGCCAGGGCAGCATCAGCCCTGCCTTCATCAAGTACTTCGCGGAAATGCTCGGCCGTCCCCGCTCCACCGGACGCGATCACCGGTACCCGGACACGCTCGGAGATGGTTCTGGTGATATCGCAGGCAAACCCGCCCTTGGTCCCGTCGTGATCCATCGAGGTCAACAGGATCTCCCCGACGCCACGCGCGACCGCCTCGTCAATCCACTCGATGGTCCGACGATCTGTCGGGGTTCGTCCGCCGTGGGTGTGCACCACATGCTCCCGGCCGGTCTGTCGCGTATCGACGGCCAGAACGATGCACTGGGACCCAAAGGAAGCCACGAGCCTGTCGATGAGGTCCGGCTCACGGACGGCTGCGGAATTGACCGACACCTTGTCCGCCCCGGCATTCAGGAGGGTCTCCACGTGGGCTACGGCGCTGATGCCGCCACCCACGGTGAACGGGATGTTGATGGCGGCGGCGATGTCGGCCACAAGGGCAGCAAAAGTCTCCCGCTTTTCCACGGTGGCCGTGATGTCCAGGAAGACCAGTTCATCAGCCAGCTCATTACAGTAGCGCACGGCCAACTCCACGGGGTCTCCGGCATCGCGAAGGCCCACGAAGTTCACTCCCTTGACGGTGCGCCCATCCCGGATGTCCAGGCAGGGTATGATCCGCTTGGTCAGCATGGACCGCCGTACCGATCCCGTCCGAGACTCGTTCCGACCCGGTCAGTGATTCTCGTGTTCTGCAATCAGGGCAACGAACGGGCGCGCCAACTCATTCGGTACGGGGATCGTCAGGTGGTACTGCGTGAACCGCCAGGTATCTCCGTCCTTTATCAGGACCCCGGTTCCGCGCGTCAGGCCCAGGTTCTCGTTGGTGAGGAGTTCGTCGAACCACGCCACGTTGCCGTCCGGCGAGAAGTCAATCTCCCGCTCCAGCATGTGGTAGGTCCAAGCGGTCCCGCTGTCAAAACGGCCCTTGGTGTAGTCCTTGAATATCTCCAGGGGCCACCGTTCCGAAGCGTCCGTTCCAATGAATACGGCATTGGGCGCGTACAGACTGAAATACCCGTCGAAGTCTCCCTCTGATGCCTTGAGGTGAAGCTGGTCCAGGACTGCGGATACCTGTTCTGTGGGCGATTGGGCGAGAAGCGTGCCTGGAATCGCGAGGATGGCGAGCAGGATTGGGAGGCGTTTCATGGCTATACCCGGGTTTGGTTGGGGTGTGTATGTTAATGCATGGCCAGACCACGAGCAGGAGGCGGGTGGCCCGCTGTCGCGTATTCGTTCCGCAAAGCCCGCGAGGCGGGCGGAATCCGGAAGCTGTGGCGGGCCATGCGCACGCGAAACGCGTGCAAGACGTGTGCAGTGGGCATGGGTGGCCAGGCCGGCGGCATGGTCAATGAGGCCGGACATTTCCCGGAGGTCTGCAAGAAGAGCCTGCAGGCCATGGTGGCCGACATGCAGCCCGTCATCCCGGCGGACTTCTGGCACCGGATGCCCATTGGCAGGCTCAGGCAGCTTTCCCCCCGGGACCTTGAGAACGCAGGCCGCCTGAACCACCCCTTACTGTACGAGCGTGCCACCGGGCGCTATGAGCCAGTGTCGTGGGACGCCGCTCTGTCTCTTGTTACCGACACCCTTGCGGAAACGCCCCCCGACGAGTCCTTCTGGTACTTCTCCGGACGAAGCAGCAACGAGGCCGGTTTCCTCCTCCAGCTGTTCGCCCGCCTGTACGGGACCAACAACGTCAACAACTGCTCCTACTACTGTCACCAGGCAAGCGGCGTGGCATTAGCCAATACCATAG
>JABDJZ010000032.1 GCA_013003255.1 Rhodothermales bacterium | reverse complement strand
GGGTGGGCACGTCACCACCCATTCGCCGATGCGGGGTTCATTCGTGTAGGAGGCGGCGAAATAGTCTGCGTACCCCTCCGAAACCGCCTGGGCTTCGACGCCGGAGTTGATGTCCAGCGTGAACCCGAGCGCTGCTGCCACGAGGTGGGTGTACTCGTGGTAGATGATCTCGTCTTCCTTGGCCGCGTTCCGCATGAAGATCCATCCGGCGGCCAACTTGATGAGGTCCCGCGGCGCATCCGCAAAGGCCCCGTCACCGGAAATGTGCGTCACCACATCGGCCTGGAACGGAGGGTCGAACCCCATCCGGTCACGCCAGAACTCCGTCGCAAAGCGATCCACGTGGTAGTAGGCATTCACTGCATCGAAGGGAGCGCAATCGTCGATGTTCTCCAGACAGTCCTCCGTCTCGGGATCGTTGGGCTCGAACCGGAAGTCTGACAGACCATCCTTGCCGGGCGCCGCCTCACCCGACTGCTGCAGGCGATTCGATGCCGCGCGTACGTACCGGCCCTCAAGCCGGTCACCAGCACCAAACAGCCGCTCCAGTACCACTTCCTCAGCTGGGCCGCCGGCCGGATCCGTGGAATAGACCAGTGCCGGGGCCTGCGCAGTGGGGGAGCCCAGTGGCAATCGTGCGGGCGCCGCAATCCAGAACGCCTCGGCGGACGGCCCCTCCGAAAGGCTCGGCGGCTGAAAGAAGGCCAGCTCAACCGGACACTCGGCAGGTGCCACAGACGCCGCCTGCCCGCTGGCTCTGCCGACGGACAGCAGGGTCAGAATCGCAAGGATGAAAGGGGCGCTATGGAGTTCACGCGGGCTCAAACCGATTAAGATCCTTGTTCTTGCGCACTTGATCATGGGCAAAAACGCGCCCGTTCATCGCAATCCACACACCCGGCGGGAGCGTCTGGACCGCCGCGATGGCAAAGCCAATGTTGAACTCGGCATCCGAGTTCTTGAATCGAGCCGGAGTCAGGGACCCTACCAGCACGATCGTCTTTCCCTCGATGCCGGTCAACTCGCGGGCCGTATTAACCATCGTGTCCGTGCCGTGCGTAATCAGTACACGGCTGGAAGGGGTCTTCCGGACGCGCTCCGCGATCTCCCGCCGGTCATCGTCGGTGAGCTCGAGACTGTCCTTTCGAAAGATGTTCTCCACCGTGAAAGGCACCTGCGCACCCACGATCCGCAGGATCTCGATGATCTGCGGCTCCCCTACCTGGTAATCGCTGGATGCATCGAAATACACCTTGTCGATGGTCCCTCCGGTGGAGAGAATGGCAACCGAATCCTGCATGCTATTGGGGTACGAAGGGGGTTCCGGCAATGAAGGTCCGGTGGGCCGCGTTGGGGCGGAAATGATACAGCCAGTGATTGACGGATTCCGCATCGATGACGGCGAAGTCCGCGCGTTTTCCAGAGTCGATGGATCCGGTCACGCCGTCACGCCCAATCGCCTTGGCAGCAACCAGGGTCGCCGCCTTCAGCGCTTCCTCCGGCGTGAGTCCGTTCATGGTACAGGCCAGCGTCATGGCAAACGGAAGGTGGTAGCTCGGCGCTGATCCGGGGTTGAAATCAGTGGCAATCGCGACCGGGCATCCCGCATCCAGAAACGCCCGGCCATCCATCGGGCGCTGACGCAGGTAGAGGGAGGCAATGGGGAGCGACACGGCCACGACGCCGGCGCCGGCCATGGCCTGCATGCCCGCTGCCGAGGTGTACTCCAGGTGATCTGCACTGATGGCATTGACCGAAGCCGCGAGTCTCCCGCCATCGACATCGTGCAGCTGATCCACATGCAACTTGGCGCGCAGCCCATGCCCGGCCGCAGCCCGAAGAAGCCGGGTGGCCTCGGCAGCATCAAAGGCACCTTCCTCGACAAAAACATCGCAGAACTCGGCCAGTCCCTCTGCCGCAATCACGGGCAGCAGGTCCTCGATGAGCATCGAGACGTAGGAGCTTGCCTCCTCAAATTCCGGGGGCAGCACATGCGCACCAAGGAAGGTCGAGACAAGGCGCGGAAGTCCCGGCTCATCGCGCAGGCGCTCATACACGCGCAGTTGCTTGATCTCATCTGCGGCGCTCAGTCCGTAGCCGCTCTTGGCCTCCACGGTGGTGACCCCCAACTCGGCCATCGACCGCAGGAATCCTCGGGCGCGATCTGCCAGTGTCTCTTCCGAAGCCGCCCGGGTGCTGGCCATCGTTGACCGGATGCCGCCGCCGGACTCCAGGATTTCCAGATAGGAGGCACCCCGGGCACGGAGGGAAAATTCGTCGGCTCGCCATCCCCCGAATGCCAGGTGGGTATGGCAGTCAACCAGCCCCGGTAGGACCAAGCGACCGCCGGCGTCATGTTCTTCGCCATCCAGCCCGGCCACTCCGTCGGTCGGCAAGTCGGCCTCGGGACCTACCCAGGTGATCCGGCCTGCGTCCCAAACCACGGCGGCGCGAGGCACGAGATGAATGTCGGCTGGTCCGCCCGAAGGCGAGCAGCG